>JBBQJR010000333.1:0-3681 GCA_038326125.1 Chthoniobacterales bacterium | reverse complement strand
ATCGGCGACGGGAAAATCTTCGTCAGCGCCGTCGAGCAGGCCGTGCGCATCCGCACGGAGGAGACGGGCGAAAAGGCCGTCTAAAAAAATCCGCGGCGAAAACCGCACGCAGCGCACGCCGATCCGGGGAAACCCGGATCGGCGTTTCGCTTTTTGGGAGGGGATGCTCCGTAGCCGCGTTTGTGAAAGCGCGGGCTGATCTTCCGGTCGGAAAATTGACCGCGCTCTCACGAGCGCGGCTACGGAATTCGCCGTGGCACGATCCCGCTTGAGCCGCCCCCGCCCCGCTGCCACTGTCCGCGCCGTGAAGTACGTCCTGCTCCTTGCATTCCTTTTCCTCGCCGGGTGCGAGACCACCAAACCCGAAAAAGATTCCGGTCCGAGAAAATACACGCGCTTCACCGTGACGGATCCGAGCGGCGACCTGATCTCCGAATGGATCGCGGAAGGGCACTTCAAAAAGAGCGATCAGGGCTACGAAATTCGCGCCGTCGAGCGCCGCAGCGCGCCGCCGTATCCGACGGTGAGCCAGTATCCGAACGGACGCCACGCCAGTGTCGTCGGCCCGAACATCGTCTTCGAGGAAGTGGAAAAGCCCGCGTGGCTCCGGAAGCTGGATGGCGACCCGCTGACTCGCTGAGTCGGGATATTCTCCCGCGAGTTCAACTCCGGTCGTGCAAAAACTGCACGATCGTCTCCGCCAGCTTCGCACCGATCCCCGGCACTTTTGCAATGGCCTCCGTGCTCGCGGCGCGGAGTCGCGCGACGCTCCCAAATTTCCGCAGCAGTGCCTGCTTGCGCGCGTCGCTCACGCCGGGGCAGTCGTCGAGCGTGCTCTCCGCGATGCGCCGTTTCATCAGCAGTTGGTGGTAGCCGTTTGCCCAGCGGTGCGCCTCGTCGCGGATGCGCTGCAGCAGTTTCAGCGCGCCGCTGTCGCGCGGCAAAATGAGCGGCAGCGATTTTCCCGGTCGGTAAATTTCCTCGAATTCCTTCGCGATTCCGATGATCGGAATTTCCGAAAGCGCGAGTTGCTGCAGTTCCGCACACGCCGAGCTGAGCTGCCCCTTTCCGCCGTCCACGATGATCAAATCCGGCAGCGTGCCCACCTCGCCCGGCTTCGCAAAACGCCGCGCAATTTCCACATTCGCCTCCTGCGAAAACGTGTAGTCCACCTGCTCGCGCACGACGCTGCTTTCCGATTCCGCAACCGTCATTCCGACTTCGGAAATCTCCCGCAGCGCGCGCGTGTAGCGGCGTCGCACCACCTCCGCCATGCTCGCGAAATCATCCTGCCGGCCCTCGACCGTGCGGATGCGGTATCGCCGGTAAAGATGGTTCGCCGGCCGCCCGTCCAGGAAGCACACCATGCTCGCGACGACATGCGTCGTGCTGATGTTGGAAATGTCGAAGCACTCCATCCGCCGCGGCGGCGCGCCGAGCGCGAGCGCCTCGCCGAGTTCCGCGAGATCCGCCGCCGGCGCGATGCCGCCGGGCAGCTTCAGCCGGTGCCGCATCGTCGTCGTGTAGCGCGTCATCGGCTTCGTCGTCTTGCGCAGATCGTCGAGCATGTTCCGCAGTTCCGCCGCGCGTTCAAAGTCGAGTCTCGCTGCGGCCTTCCGCATTTCGTCCTCGAGTCCCGAGAGCAGTTCCTTCGACTGACCCTCCATAAACTGGCACGCGAGCGCGACCCGTTCCGCGTATTGCTCCGGCGTCGTCTCCGCGAGTTTCATCGGCACTTGGTAGGTGCTCGATTTGCGCTCGCGTTCCGACGGCGAGCCGCGCCCGAAAGTGAGCACGCCGAATTTTTTCCGCATGAAAGTGAGCGTCTGCCGCAGAGCGCCCGAGTGCGCGAACGGCCCGAAATAGCGCGCGCCGTCGTCCGGATTTTTCAGCCGCGTGAGCCGGAAGCGCGGCCACTCCTCGCGCACCTCGACCTTCACGAGCAGGAAGCGCTTATCGTCGCGGAAGCTCACATTGTAGCGCGGCCGGTATTCCTTGATCAGCTTGCCCTCGAGCAGCAGCGCCTCGGGCTCGCTCCCCGCCACGTGCCAGTCGAAATCGTGGATCGCCTCGATGAGCGCGCGCACTTTCGGGTCCGCGCGCATCAGCCGCGACGGTGCAAAATAATGGCTCAGCCGCTTGCGGAGATCGCGCGCCTTGCCGACGTAGATCACGCGGCCAAAGCGATCGCGATGCAGGTACACGCCCGGCTTGTGCGGCACTTCGCCAAGCTTCGTCTTGAGATCCGTGGGTTCGCGCGGGGCGGACATTCGCCGCGAAGCTAGCTCATCGCGGGTGCCGGAGAAAGTGCTGATAGCGCCGCAGCACATCGTCCACATACTGCCGCGTGCCCGAGCCGGAGGCGGCACGCAGCATGCCACCCGCGTCGTCCGAACCGGTCGCCCATTTTTCCACGCGCGAACGCCCCGCGTTGTATTCCGCCAGCGCGAACGGCATCGGGTCCTCGCGATCCTTCCAGTGTTCGAGCGCCCGGCTGAGATACCACGTCCCCGCCTCAAGGTTCGTCTTCGCATCAAAAAGATCGGCGTACACGAAGACCTCGATCTTGTGCGCCGTCGCCCAGTCGCGGGCCGCCGCCTCGCCGACTTGCATCAGTCCGCGCTCACCCGCTGCGCCGATTTTTGAGGTGGAAAATCGGCTCTCGCGCCAGACCACGGCCTTCACGAGTCGCGGATCGACGCCGTATTTTTTCCCCACCTGCGCGATGAGTTCGTCGTGCTCGGAGTAGCGTCCGAGCGCGAGAATTTCCTGCATGCGATACGCCGGGTCGCCCGAGCGCCAGAGCACCACGGCGAGCGAGACGTTCGCCGCACAAAGCAGCGCGATCAGGGCGCGGGAGAAGTTTCGCTTCACGTCGCGAGTAGAGTCGCCGCCAAGTCGAATGCGAGAAATTTGCGCGCCGCGGCCGTGGTCGCGTGCCGCGGACTTGGACAATCCGCGCGCGGCCTGCATTCTCGCGCCATGCCGAAATTTGCCCGAGTCATGGTGGATGAATCCGGCGGGCGCTCGTTCGATTACGAAATCCCCGCCGCGCTCGCGGAGGCCGCGGGCATCGGCTGCCGCGTGCGCGTGCCGGTGCGGACGCGCGTGATCCTCGGCACGATCATCGCGGTTTCCGACACGACGGATGCCGGCGGCGTGCGCCTGCTTTCCGAACTCGTGAGCGACGAGCCCGCGCTGAGCCCGCAGCTCATCCGCCTCGCGGAATGGGTCGCAAATTACTACTGCTGCCCGCTCGAAGCCGCGCTGCGCACCGTGCTCCCCGGCGTGATTCGCAAGGCGGAGGTCGGCCACAAAAAGCGGCTCGTCGCGCGACTGGCGCGCGAAATTTCGGACGAGGAAATCGAGACGATCCGCAAGCGCGCGCCGAATCAAGCGGAGGTAGTCATAACGCTGCGCGCGGCAAAAACTCCGATGCTCGTGAGCGTGCTGGCGGAGCAATGTTCCGTCGCGCCGCAGACGATTCAGGCGCTCGCGAAAAAGGGCATCCTCAGCGTCGAGCCCGAGACGGTGGAACGCGATCCGCACGGCAGCGAAACCTTCGTGCCGAACGCAAAACTCGAGCTCAACGCCGAGCAACAGGTCGTTTTTGCACGCGTGCAGGCGGCCATTTCCGCAAACGGATCCGAGCCCGCGCCCAAGCCGATCCTGCTCCACGGC
>JBBQJR010000332.1:0-3682 GCA_038326125.1 Chthoniobacterales bacterium | reverse complement strand
GAACGAGTAGTGCGGGATCGCGCGCGTCGAGCCGAGGCTGGAGAGGCCGATGAGCACGCCGCCGTTCGTCATGAGCGGCACGGCCTGCTGCGCGAGGGTGTTCAGCGCGAGCGCATTCGTCTCCATGCAGCGGCGCCAGTGCTTGAGCGTGAGTTCGAGCGCGGGCTTCAGCACGCCGATGGCCGCATTGCTCACCACGATGTCCACGCGGTCGAACTGCTTTCGGAATTCCACGAACGCCTCCGCGACAGTCGTCGGGTCGCTCACATCTGCCTGCACCGCGAGCGCGCGACGGCCCATTTCGCGAATCGTTTCGCAAACCGCCTCGGCCTCCTCGTGGCTGTTGAAGTACACGATCGCGACATCACAGCCGGCGCGGGCCAGCTTGAGCGCAGTGGCGCGCCCGATGCCGCGCGCGCCGCCGGTGATGAAGGCAATTTTGCCAGAAAGTGTTTCGCTCATTCGAGAAATGGGCGCGGAGTGTGTGGGGCATGTGGGAAAAAATCAACTGGCGCGGTGGAAAAATGGCGGGTCGCGTGACAAGCAGTAGCCGACGACGGCAGGAGGCGGGCGCGCTTTTCCCGCTCGCAGGCAAACGGCAAAGATCAGCCCGCCTCCTGCCGTCGGCGGCTACTTTGGAAACAGCCGTCCGGTGCGCGCGATGTGCGCGCGGTAATTTTCGCCGTGCGTGGCGAGCAGGTAGGTTTCCTCGTCGGCGGCTTTCAGCCAGACACAGACCACGTGAAGTGCGAGCAGCGCGAGCGAGCAAATCGTCGGCAGCAGCAGCAGCGCACTGGCGAGCATCAGCACTTGGAGCGCGTAGATCGGATGCCGCACACGCGCGAAGGGACCGCGAGTGACGAGCGCATTTTTTTCCTGCGCGTTCACGCCGATGCGCCACGCGCTGCCCATGATCGCGTAGCACCAGAGCGTGCCCGCGTAGCCGGCGGCGATGAGCGCAAGGCCGGCGATCAGCGTGCCCGCGTTCACGCATTGCGGGCACAGCCGCACGAAGGCAGGCGCATTTTTTCCGAGCGCCACATTTTCCCCGCCGATGAAAAACGGCTGGCCGATCCACACCGCGATCACGAGCAGCCAGCCGAGCCACAGCACGCGTTCCTTCGCGGTGCGCGGCGTCATATTCGGCGAACGGCGGATTTTTTTCCGGACGCGCTGCGCCTGCACGAACACGCCCGCCCAGTAGATCAGTCCCGAGCCCGCGACCGCTGCCTTGCGCAGCAGCAGCGCGTCAACGCCCATGACTCGTCGCGCGGCGTGCGCGAATGAGCCGCTGCAGCTCGATGACCCAGTGCCGCCGCACGCTTTTCCACACGTCCGCGCCGAAGCAAATCCCCTTCACGTCGCCCATGCCCGTCGGCTCGACCGGATGCTCGTTTGGCACGTAGTTGTAGATGAAATCAATCGCCGGGCGGTTGCCGAGGAGCTTCGTGAGTTCCGGCGTGTGCGCGTGGCTGGAGCCGAGCGGGAGCTCGACATTGCGCACATTCGCGTGTCCGGAAGATTTGAAATGATTCGACGGACCGAAGCCGAGGTAGTCGCCGCCGAGCACGTCGAAGCCGAGGTAGAAGCCGGTGAATTCCTCCACCGTATTCGGCACGGTGCGCAGGCTCAAAATCATGTCCCACTGATTCGGCAGCACGCGCGCCGCGCCGCCCGCGCCGAGCGAGCCGATGTATGGAATCGTGAGCCCCACGACCGGCCGCTTTTTGCCGCTCAGCGGATCCGTGATTTCCGTGCGCTCCTCGGGCTTCCACGTGAGCGGACTCCACACCGCCAGCCGATCGCCCGACTGCCCGGCGTAAAGTTGCAGCACTTTGATCGCCTGGAAACCGCCCTGGCTGTGCCCGAGAATCATCGGGCGCATGCCCTTGTGCTCGTAGAACCACGCGGCGATGCCCGCGAAAAGTTCCGCATCGTAGTAACAACTGATCGTGTATTCGCCGGTCGAGCGCAGCCGGATCGAATCCTCCGGGTAGCCGAGCGCGACGAGGAATTTCGAAAAGTCCTTCAGCCGCTCCTGCACGTTGCGGATGCCGCCGTGAATGTTGATGATTTGCGGTGCCGGCGCGCCCGCGAGGACATTGCGCACATCCGACTCGGTCACGCGTTCCGGGTTCAGCGAAAGGATGCGGCTCTCCTGCTCGCGCGACATTTTGCCAAGCTGCCCGCCGACTTGCTGCTCGATTGGTGCGGCTTCTGCAGGCGCGAGCGGCGTGAGATCAAATTTCGCGCAACCCGCGGCCAGCAGCATCGCGGCGAGAACGGCGGCCGTGGGAAAAAAGCGCCGCTTCATACTGCGGACTCCATCCCGCGGACCGCTTCGCAAATGCGCTCGCGTACGGAGGAAACATCCGTCTTGGAAAAAACCGACGTGCGGTACGACAGCGCGAGATTCACCGCGCCGCCGAAGGTCGTCGCGGAGAGCACGAGCGGCGTGACCGGTCCCGTGGACACCGTGCGCAAATAATCCAGCGGCGGCGCGGCCGCGGGATCGGTTGGGATTTTTTTGAGGTGCATATTCGTGAGCCCGCCCCAGAGCGGATAGTTCTTCGGATAGAATCACCGCCGCCGGTTCGTCGAGAACAAAGACATGAGGCGCAGGACAAGACCCATCTCCAGCGCGTTCGCGAGATAAAATCCGCCGCGTTTGCAGCGCCGCGTCTGCCGCGAAATGGAGCGCGCGAGTCCCGCGATGCTCGCCGTCTCCGCGAGGCCGCAGGTCACCGAAAAATTCCCGAGCACGAGATCAAAATTCGCGCTGTCCGCATCCTCGGTCACGCCGAGATCGCGCCGCGCATTCACGATGCAGCCGAGCGAAACCTGATCCCGTCCCGGCCGCCGCGCGGCCTCGCAGAGCGGCGCGAGCGACCGCATGAGCAGCGCGAGAAAAAGATCGTTCACCGTCACGCCGAGATTTTTTCCCGCCGCGATCAGCCGCGCGAGTTCCTCGCCGCCGAGCGTGAAAAGCTCGACGCCATTTCCAAAGTCATCGCTGTCCGTGCCGCCGGGCCGGATCGCCGCGCGCATCGCGCGAAATTGCGCGGGCAGCGCGAGCAGTTTCCGCAGCCACCGCAGCGAGTGCAGTCCGGGGCGTGCGGTGCTTTTTGCCGGTAAAATTTCGACTGCACCGCGACGATTCGCTTCCGCTTCCGACGGCGCATCAGCACCGCCGCCCGCGTAGTCGGCGACGAATTCGCACGCCAGCCGCACCGTCGGCTCCGCGTCCGCGATGGCGTGAAAATACACGATCCCCAGCCAGAACGAATCGCCAGCCTCGCCACAGGGCACCGCGAAAAAACGAAATGGCGTGAACGCGCCGCGGCGATCGAATCGCAGATTGATCTGCCGTTCCATCTCCGCGCGCAGCGCCGCGTGCGGGTCGCAGGACGGCACCGCATCGCAGGGAATGACGGTCAGTTCGATCACCGGCGCACCGCCGCCAAATGCAAACCCGCGCCCCTTTTCCAAAATCCGAAAACCCGCGAGTCCGCGCTTTTCCAAAACGCGCGCGAGCGTCTGCCGCAGCCGCGGCTCGTCGAGCGCCGCCGGCACGCGCGCGACATGCACCGCGTTGTACGGATGCATGTCGTCCCACAGCAGCATGGTGCGCTGGAAGGTATTGAAGCGGCGCAGCATGGAAATTCCGCCGAGCATGTCGGAG
>JBBQJR010000331.1:0-3701 GCA_038326125.1 Chthoniobacterales bacterium | reverse complement strand
GCCGCACGGGCTGAAACGTCGCCGCTTCGGCCGCAGCCGCTTTCGCGAGTTGCGCGCGTTCGTAGCTTTCCGAGTTGCTGCCAAAGACTTCGGTGTAGGTCGTCAAGATCAGCTTTCCGCCGTCGCTATGCCCCTGCCACTGCGCAATCACCTTCACATCCACGCCCTGCTCCCACAGCCGCTTGATGCGCATCGCTCGCAGATTGCGCTGGGTGAAGTGCGGCAGCCTGAGGCGCTGAGTCGCACCACAGAGAGCCTTTTTCACGTTCTTGATCTTGAAGACCGGACCGCTCGGATTCGGCCCCGCTGCGGCGCGGAGTCTTTCAAGAAGCGGCTTCAACCACGGTAAAATCGGGGTGCTGAACGCACGCTTTGTTTTCTTGCTCCGGTAGTGGATGACGTCGCGCTCGTCGTCAATGTCCTCCCAATTCAGGCCGACCGCCTCGGCCTGACCGATGCCTGCCGGCCAAGGAATTCCGCGAAGTCCGCGCTTTCATGCTGAAAAGTTGGGCGTTGCCCGCCGCGCTTGCCCTTTTCCCGTTTCCAGCTTGGCCGGCGAATCTCGGCGACGATTTTTTCAAACTCCTGGGAAGAAGGAATGCGCCGCACAATCGGCTCGATCTTTGCCGTCCGAATGATCTTCGGGTCGAATGGGTTCTTTGCAATCACAGCGTCAGACACCGCAAAATCGAAAAGAGCGCGCGCGAAGGTGCGGAACTGATTGCGAGTCGAAGCGCGTTTGCCTTTGCCGACGAGTCCGAGCCACGTTGCGATGTCTGAGTTGACGACGCGGGCCACGAGAGTCTCCATCGGGCGGGGAAACAGTGCGGAACTTCGCGATCCGCCCCCGCTCGCCGACCCACGTCGAGTGGGCGATTTCGGTGCGCGCGGACTCGTATTTTTTGAGCAGCATGGCGAGCGTCATGTCGCGGCTTCCCGAGTCCACCTTTTTCATGTCGCCGAGCCATTCGGTGAGCTTGCCATCCGCGGTTTTTCGATCCGCTGTTTCAAGCGCCCGAACGGTGCGCTTCCCGTTCATCTTTTTGACGCCCCAATAGGAGAGATTTTTCCGGTGGCGGAACAAATTTGGCGCGACGTTGTCGAGGAGGGCGAAGGTTCCGCGGCTCTTCTTGGCATCTGGAATTTTCATCCTGCCCCCGACAACTGGGGCTACCACCGCGGGCTACCACGGGTTTTTTTTCTGAAAAGCGGAGCGACCCTTAACCTCTCTGTTTTAAAGGGAGAAAAGTGGTGCGCGCTGCAGGGTTCGAACCTGCGACTTCTTGCGTGTGAAGCAAGCGCTCTACCACTGAGCTAAGCGCGCATTTTCCGAGGCACGGAAAGCATGTTTCCCGTCGCGGGAGGCGGAATAGAAACGGTTTTCGCAGGCGATGCCAGAGGATTTTTCCCGGCACCGGATGCGCGGCGTGGTGTGCGGGAAGGGCAGGGGAAAATGCGGCGGTGATTTTCGGGCGCGAGGGCCGGAGGCAGCAGTGAAAGTGACTGCCTTTCCGCGGCGGCGCACTTGCCCCTGTCGCCTTTTAGGCGGCATCTTTACCAGAGCGCGGGCTTCATGAGGCCGAGATAGGCCATGATGCCGACGAGGATGAGGACGATCAAAATTTCCGCAGACTGCGGCGTCTTGAGCTTGCGGAAAATCACGGGCAGCGCGCCGAGGAGGAGCCAGAGCGCGGTCTTCACCATCGCGAAATGCGGGAAGCCGAGGCCGAGCTTGGCGAGCAGGCCGAAGCCGGAGACGAGCATCACGAGCAGGCCGAGGCCTTGCAGCATGGCAAAGGTCTTGCGCTTTTCTCCGCCGGCCATCATGCCGCCGATGCCGAGCGCGAGGAGGGAGATGCCGGTGAGGTGGATGATGAGGTAGATTTCGCGGGTCATGGGATGTGATGTGCGGCGAGAGCATCACCGATGCGTGCGGGATGCAAGGGCGCGTGGGTCTCCCGCCGGACTGGCAAAATCGAGCGCGGTCCATTTTCAAACTCATCCCGGATTCGTGAGGCGGTGAGCTTGGGGTGTTGGGGGGGTGGGCATTGAATGCGCCGTCGCTCGCCTACACCTTCACCCAAGTCCGCTTCGCGTGGCTGCGCAGGATCGCCTCGCACAGCCGCACTTCCTCGTGGCCGTCCTGCGCATTCGCGAAAATCGCGGGCGTCCGCTTTCCGCTCGCGATGTGCTCGTAGATCGCGCGGTAATGCATCTTGTGCGAATCGGGAAATCCCTCGGCGTGGCCGCCGGGGTAGTCGGTGAAATGCGCGATGTCCTTGTCAAAGCCAGGCGCGCCGCGCTGGCGGATTTCGTTCGGTTTGTCGCGGCGGCCGACGTGCAGGACGTTCGGGTCCTGCAATTCCCAGCGCACGCTTCCCTCCGTGCCGTAGATGCCGATCGCGAGCGAACATTTCCAACCCGCAGCGACCTGCGAGATGCTTGCATTCGCGTGGACGCCGTCGGCATTTCCGTGCGTGGATTTTCCGAAGTGCAGCAGCACGCTGGCGAAATCCTCGGTGTCCACTTTGTAGCTCACCATGTCCTTCGGGTTCACTTTCGCGAAGGTCTTCACCTCGCCCTTCGGCCGCTTGCGCGTCTTGTGAAAAGTTTCCAGCGTCGCGAACACGGCGTCGGGCTTCGCGCCGAGGACGAAGGACACGGCGTCCATCCAGTGCGTGCCGATGTCGCCGACGGCGCGCAATTTTCCGCCCTCGCTCGCAAGCAGCCGCCAGTTGTAATCGGTCTCCTTCAGCAGCCAGTCTTGGAAAAAATGGCCCTGCACGTGGATGATGCGCCCGAGGTCGCCGCGCTCGATCATTTTCCGCATCTGCAGCACGGCGGGAAAAAAACGGCAGTTGTAATTCACCGCGAAGACGCGGTCGCTTTTCGCCGCAGCCTTCACCACGCGCGCGGTGTCGGCGCTCGTCATGCCGAGCGGCTTTTCGCAGACGACATGCTTGCCCGCCGCGAGCGCCGCGAGCGCCTGCTCGACGTGCGCCTTGTTCGGCGAAGTGATGTGGACGACATCAATGTTCGGCGACGCATACATCGCCTCGTAGTCGTAGCTGCCGTACACTTCGGACACGCCCCACTTTTTCGCGAGCGCCAGCGCGCTGTCGCGCGAACCGCACAGTGCATTCACCTGCACGCCGAGCCGCTTCAGCGCCTCGAGATGCACGGGCCCGATGAAGCCCGTGCCAATGATGCCTGCGCGGAGATGGGAGAGATTCATGCGCGCAGCAAACGCGGGCGCCCCACGCGAGGCAAGCCGCGCCAGTGTTGTTGCCGAGGAGCCGTTGGCGCATGGAGAGAGGTGCCTGCGGCGCGCACCGCTCCGAGGGAGTCCGCGTCCCATCCGCTCGCGTCGCTCATGGAAGTCCTCGGCACGCTCATCGAGAAGGATTAGGACGAACACGGCTCGGAACTGGAGGAAGGATGCGTCATGCGCGGGGGAACCTCCGGAGCAATTCCAAGCTGAAGCAACAGCAAGTCCCGGAAGGACGCCCGGAAATTAGCCAAGGGTAACACCCCCGGAAACCGCCCCACAAATCCACGCGCCCAGGCAGGAGCGCGGGAAATCACACCGCCGCCGGCATCGCCCGCACGATCCTCATCGTCTCCACGCTCACCGTGCAGACGCGCAGGAGCAGGTCCATCACCTTCTCCTTGTGGTCGGCGAAGCGGTAGGTGTTGAACTT
>JBBQJR010000330.1:0-3701 GCA_038326125.1 Chthoniobacterales bacterium | reverse complement strand
GGCGGTGCGGCAGGTGCGGCGGGGAGAGTTGAGCGTTGAGGGTTGAGAATTGAGAGGAGAAAAAATCCGATGCGCCTCTCACTCTCAATTCTCACCGCTCACCTCTGCCTCACCCCTCGCCCTGCTCTTCCATTTTCTTGAGGATGTCGGTGCGGTCTTCGACTTCCTCCCACACGTCGCCGGAGACGTAGATGGGCGCCGCCTGCTGCACGGCGAGGGCGATGCAGTCGCTCGGGCGACCGTCGAGTTCGATGATTTTGCGCGAGTGCAATTCGTTTTCGGCGCTGATGATGAGGCGCGCAAAATAGGTCTCGCTCTTGAGATCGTTGATGATCACGCGGTCCACTTTTGCGCCGAGCGCGGCGAGGAGGTGCGCGATGAGGTCGTGGGTGAGCGGGCGCTCCTTGGGCGTCTTGTTCATGAACATCCCGATGGCCGCGCCGACGGATTCATCCACGTAAATCACGAAAACCTTTTGGTCATTGCCCACGAAAATCGCCCGTCCGTTATTGTACGGGAGAATGGCCCGGATTTGGACGGGGACGACCTGTTTGCTCATTTGCAAAACGCTAGACGGCCCACTCGCGAAAGACAAGGGGCTGCGGCGGTGAAGATTCGTATTTGCGGAACGCGGGCGCGCGGGCTAATGCCATTTCCGTATGCCGGACCATCACTCCGATGATTGCTGGGATGAATATGCCTGGGAGCGCTTCCTCCAGGATCAGGAGCGGCGCACGGAGAAGTACATGGGGCTGCTGGAGAAATTCATGGATCATCCGGATCGGGATGAAATCATCGCGCGTGAGATGGGATGGACGCACCTGCTCGGCGGCGAGACGCGGGACTGGGAGGCGGAGGTGGAGTCCGCGTTTGAGGATCCTGCGGGGGAGGAGGCGGAGGCGGCGGGCGATGAGAAAGCGCACGACTACTTCAGCTTTGAAAAGCACCCGCTCTACCGGCAGGCGATTGCGTTCACGACGGAGGTGGATGAACTTTTTGCCCGCGCCAGCGACTCGGTGCGCGAGCATCCCGCGGTGATCGAATTGCACAGCCAGGCGACGCTCGCGGCGGGGAAGCTGGCGGCGGCGCTGAATGAGGGCGACATTGATGAACTCGGCATGAGCATCGCATATCTCAAGCGCGGCCTGCGCGCGTTGACGAAAGCCTTGGACGCCGCGGTGCGGATGAATGCGGACGCCATCGTGGGCGGGGAGCACTTTGAACTGCTGCGCGCGCGCATTTTCTCGATCCGGGACGGCATCGTGAGCGCGATGGGGGATTATCGTTCGGAGTTTCGCCGCAGGCACGGCAGCCGGTAGTGCGCAAACTTGGCGCGATTGAATAGATTGAACGATTCCCCGTCCAAATCCACAGCCGATGTCCCCGCCGAGGGCCCGAGCGATCCTGATTTGGTCGCCCGGTGCCGCGCCGGGGATTTGCAGGCTTTCGATCAACTTGTCACCCGCCACCGCCAACGCTGCTTTGCCATGATTTACCAGATGGTCAGAAATGAAGAGGACGCCTGGGATCTCGCCCAGGACGGCTTCGTGCGCGCGTGGCGCAGCCTGGGGAATTTCCGCGGGCAGTCCTCTTTTTTTACCTGGCTCTACCGCATCATGACGAATGTGACGCTCGATTGGCTGCGCAAAAAGCGGATCGCGAGCGGGCAGGAGTTCGACGACTCGATCGGCCTGCCTGGCATCGCGGCGGGCGCGCTCACGGCACCGCAGGCCACCGTGCAGCCCGCCACGCGGCTCGCGGATCAGGAAATCCGCCCGCGCATCGATGCGGCCATCGCCAAACTCAGCGACGAGCACCGCGCGGTGATCGTGATGCGCGAACTCGAGGGCATGGAATATCAGGAAATCGCGGACGCGCTCGGCTGCTCGATCGGCACTGTGATGTCGCGCCTTTTTTACGCCCGCCGAAAACTTCAAACCATGCTCCGTGACGTCCATGAACAGCTCTGAACCAAACCCATCGTCCGAAGAAAAGTGGATGGCTTATTTTGACGGAAAACTTTCCGTGCAGGAGGCCGCGACATTCGAATCCGAGAATCCAGAAGCCGCGGTGGAACGCGCAAATTTCGCGAGCCTCGCCGACAGCATCCGCGCGCACTCGGTCGCGCCCGCCATGCGCAATGCGGATTTTTTTAACGCCCGCATCCTCGAACAAATCGCGCCGCCCAAAGCCGCGTCGCCCGCCCCCCGCCGCGCGCTCTGGCCGCTGTGGCGGCTCGCCTTTGCCAGTGCGTGCTGCGCGACGGTCGCCGGGGGAATTTACGCGTTTTTTGTCCGCGGAAATGAGGGCGGCATGGACCGCTACCGCGCACAGGTCGTCGCGGCGAAAACGGACGACTCGGCTATCTCCGCGACTGTCCTCGACGCCGATGGGCTCGCGGTGGTCTGGATTGACGGGCTCGACCAGCTCCCGAATTCCTATGTGCTCAAGTAAGGCGCTGCTCGCCGCGCTCGGGCTCGTGTTCCTGATCCACGGCACGGCCTCGGCCGAGCCCGCCATCCTCACTGCGCCGCGAAAACCGTTTGCCTTCGCTGGCGGCATCCCGGCGGGGCCCGAGGACAAGGTGTGGAGCGCGGTGGTGCTCGCGAGCAATTGCAAAAAGGGAGAGCAGCCTGTGGTGGCTCCGCCGGAACTCGCGCCGTACGTCCGGCGGCTTTCCAAAATATTTGGCTGCGCGCAATTTGAAGTGCTCGGCTCCGCCGTGAAAATCATGGATGAGCAGAACGAGCGCTGGCTGGTGCCGACGAAAAATTTCTGGGTTCGCGTGCGCTCGAAGCGTTCGGGTGAAGGATATGTGCTGAACATGGAACTTTTTCACGACGCGCGCAGCCTCGTGAAATTCGACGCGATGCTCGGCCCGGAAAGCCCGCTGTTCGTGCGCGGGCCGGTACATGCACGCGGGCAGATCATTTTGGTCTTCGAGATCAAGCCGTAGCGGACGCTGCGCGAGGGAAGGGTTTTCGTCACGGGGGAGGGCGCATTTTCCAAAGCCGCGCCGTGAGCGGCATCTCCGCGGAACGCGCGGGAATTACGCGATCTGGAAACGCCCTTCCTCCGCCGTCTCCTCGGCGACGGGATTGCGGAGGATGCCGATTTTCTCGATCTCGATCTCGACGACATCGCCCGCGAGCAGCCAGCGGGGAGGCGTGCGCGCCATGCCGACGCCGTGCGGCGTGCCGGTGAGGATGACGGTGCCGGGCAGCAGCGTGTTGCTCGCGCTCAGGAATTCGATGATCGTCGCGATGTCGAAAATCATGTCCGCCGTCGTCCAGTCTTGCAGTGTTTCGCCGTTCACGCGCGTGGAGATTTGGAGCGTGTGCGGATCCGGGATTTCGTCGGGTGTCACGAGCACCGGGCCGAGCGGGCAAAAGGTGTCGAACGACTTGCCGCGGCACCACTGCCCGCCGCCGCCTTCCTTCTGCCAGTCGCGCGCGCTCACGTCATTCGCGCAGGTGTAGCCGAGGACGTGGTGGAGCGCATTTTCGCGCGTCACATTTTTTGCGGCCTTGCCGATCACGACCGCGAGTTCCGCCTCGTAATCCACCTTGTCGCTGCGCAGGCGACGCGGGAGAAAAATCGGCTCATCGGGATCCTGCGCAGCCGCGGCGGATTTCACGAAGAGCACGGGAAATTTCGGCAGCGGTGAATTCGATTCGGCGGCGTGCTTCCGGTAGTTCAGC
>JBBQJR010000329.1:0-3711 GCA_038326125.1 Chthoniobacterales bacterium | reverse complement strand
AGTGTTTTCTACAGTCACCGGCGCGCGTTTTTTTCCGCGGCATTTCAGTATGCCATTACGAGCGAGGGCGACTACGGCTACCGCTTTGCGAATGACCTCACCTGGGACGGCGGCCCCGGCTACTACCTCATCCAAAATCCCACGCGCACGCTCGCGCTCGAAGCCGCCATTTCCGGCGAGCACAAGGACCTCGATACTTACCGGAGCCAGCCCGTGGATTCCACCGGCCTGAGCGTGCTCTATGTCGGGCCAAAATTGAGCTATACGTGGAAGGATCGCCTCAGCGCGCACCTCGGCGTGGACTTCCCGGTGAGCGTGGACAACAGCGGCCTGCAAGCCGTGCCGGGCACGCGCGTGCGCGCCGGATTCACTTGGATGTTCGGCCCCAGTTCCGAACCGCCCGCGCCCGGTGCGGGAAAGCGCACCGTCGCCGCGGACGCGAGCCGCACGCCGATCTGGACGCCCGCGCCCGCGAGCCGTTTTTACGCCGGAGTCGAGTATCTGAATTGGTGGGTGAAAGACGCGCCGCTTTCCGTCCCGCTCGTCTCCACCGGCACGGTCGCGAGCACGCACCACGGCTTCCTGAATTATCCCGACACCACGATCCTCTACGGCGCGCCCTTTTCTCCCGCGCAGGGCGGAAATGACACGCAGCGCTTCCAAGGTTTTTCCGGCACGCGCGTGAAACTCGGTTACGCGATGGGCGCGGACC
Source organism: Chthoniobacterales bacterium (assembly GCA_038326125.1). GTDB lineage: Bacteria > Verrucomicrobiota > Verrucomicrobiia > Chthoniobacterales > Chthoniobacteraceae > SXWH01. The sequence continues at coordinate 2,999 of JBBQJR010000329.1, read as the reverse complement.
GCCGGTTCGCCGTCGAGGCCAGCGGCTTTGCGCTCGAGCAACGGAGCGCGGGCTTCGGGATCACGAGCGACAACCAAGGGCTGCCCGTCATCAATATCCCCGTCTTCAACACCATCTCCTACACCCCCGGCGGGCGCCCCGGCGGCCTCCCGCCCGCGGAGGATGGCTTGCCCGCCTCGCTCTATTCCGATCCGCATCGCGTGGATGGAAATGTGGGCGTCTTCCGCGGCAGCGTCACCGTCCGCAATACGCTCGATCTCTGGGGCACCGAGGCCATCGGCGTGATCACATTTCACCGCACGCCAAATTGGGAAGTCTCCGGCCTCCTCGGCGCGCGCTACCTCGACCTCGATGAAACCTTCGCCCTCGACTACAGCAGCATCGGCGTGAGCGGCCGCTACGTCGGCCTCAGCGGTGCGGCCACCGATCGCTTTCGCACGCAAAACCAATTCGCGGGCGGCGTGCTCGGCCTCCGCGGCACCTATTCGACGGGCCGACTTTCCGTGGACCTCACCGGCCGCGTCGCCATCGGCGATGTCCATCAGACGGAGACCGTGACCGGCAGTTTCTACTCGTACGGTCAGACCGCGCCCTACGCCACCGGCGCGGCCGGCGTTTTTGCGCAGCCCGCGAACGAAGGTCGCACCACGCGCGACCGCTTCACCGCCGTGCCCGACGCGCAGATCAAAATCGGCTACGCGCTCACCCCCCGGCTGCGCGCCACCCTCGGCTACGACTTCCTCTATTTCCCCGGCGTGCTGCGTCCCACCGATCAGGTGAGCCACTACCTGCCGAAGGGCCAGACCTTCCAGCAGGGCGGCAAAACCGTGAGCACCACCAGTCCCGCGCGCCTCTCGGACAGCAGCGATTTTTTCGCCCACGGCCTCAGCCTCGGCCTCGAGTATCGGTTCTGAGCTGCGCTCGAAAAATGATCCGCATCGTGCCTCGCAAGGTTATTTTTGCGAAAACGCAGAGGCACCCGGGCGCAAACAGATATGCATCACCTTTGCGCCTCTGCGCCTTTGCGTGATCCTTTCTCCCGGATCGATTCTGCAGAGCAGTCTGTTCCGGGAGGAACATGCTCCGCCGTGTCCCGTTGGCAACGGGCGCTCACCGGGCACCGCCCTCCGCACCTCCGCGAAGATCGACAACCGCGCCGCGTGCGGTGACATTGCGCGATGCCAAAACCGATCACCGTCCGCGAGCCTGCGCCGCTGCTCGCGTGCCTTTTCGCCGAATGGCCGGCGGAGAAAAAAAAGCAGATCCGCACCTGGCTGAAATTCCAGGCGGTCACCGTGAACGGCCGGCCCATCTCGCAATTCGATCATCCGCTCCAGCGCGGCGATGTCGTCGCCGTGCGCACGGATCGGTTCGCGGTGCCGAAGACGAAACTCGGCGGCGGGATGAAAGTTTTTTTCGAGGACGCGCACCTCATCGTGATCGACAAGCCGTCCGGCTTGCTGAGCATCGCGAGCGAGGCGGAGCCGGAAAAGACCGCATACTTTCAGCTCACGGAATATCTGCGGCTCGGCAACCCGCGTGCGAAAGAGCGCGTGTGGATCGTCCACCGGCTCGACCGCGAGACTTCCGGGCTGATGGTCTTTGCCAAGACGCCGATGGTGAAGGAGACGCTGCAAAAATCGTGGGACCAGTTCGAGAAGCGCTACGAGGCCGTCGTCGAGGGAAAGCTGCCCGCGGAGCAGGGGACCTTCGCGTCCGACCTCGACGAGACCAATCCCTATCGCGTCCGCAGCGCGCCGCGCAGCGAGAACACGCGCCACGCGATCACGCATTGGCACGTGCTGGCGAAAAGCGTCTGGCGCTCGCTCGTCGAGCTCACGATCGAAACGGGACGCCGCCACCAGATTCGCGTGCAGCTCGCCGACGCCGGCTGCCCGATCGTCGGCGATGAAAAATACGGCGCAAAGAGCGATCCCGCGGGCCGGCTCGGGCTGCACTCGTGCCTGTTAAAATTTTCGCACCCCGTCACCCGCGAGGAAATTCGCTTCGAGTCGCCGCTGCCGAAAGATCTCGCCGCCCTCGTCCGCGCGCCCCGCACGCAGACGGACAAATGAGTTAGCGCGGACGGCCACGCGCGCGGAATCCAGCCTTCCCGGGGGTGCGGCCCGCGGGCTCCCAGCCTGCGGAGCCCGGTCTGCGCAGGCTGGAAGCCCGCGGTCCGCACAGGCAGGGATGCCTGTGTTCCGAATTTTCAGACTTCCTCACGCTCAGCCTTTCTCCCTTGCATCATTTTCGCCGCCGCGTGGAGAGTGCGCCGGATGATTTCCCGCAAACCCTTCCTCGGCCTGCTGCAGCGGCGGTCCTGCATCGTCCTCACCTGGCGCGGCTGGCTGGTGCTCCTGCTCGCGCTCGGCACCGCCGCCACGCTTTTCGTGCGGAACATCTACGGTTTTCTCGCCGTCGAGGATCCGGTGCGCGGCGGCATCCTCGTCATCGAAGGCTGGTCGTCGGATAACGTCATCGAGGGCGGGGTGGATGACTTTCGTACGCACCACTACGACCGCATTTGCCTCACGGGCGGACCGATCGAATTCGGCCATGCGCTCTACGCGCAAAAAACCTACGCCGAATACGCGCAAACTTTCTGCCTGAAACTCGGCGTCCCTGCGACCGCGCTCGTCGGGATCCCGGCACCCGCCGTCGAGCGCGATCGCAGCTACGCCTCGGCGCTCGCACTGCGCGAGTGGCTCGTCGCGCACGGCGGGTTGGCGGTGAAAATCAATCTCGTCGGCAACGGCGCGCATTCGCGGCGCACACGGCTCGTCTATGAAAAGGCGCTCGGGCCGGCAACGCAGGTTGGCATCAGCAATGTCGCGGAGGTGAATTTCGATCCAAAGGTCTGGTGGAAAAGCAGCATGGGCTTTCGCAACGTGCTCGATGAAACCATCGCCTACCTCTACGCGCGGCTGCTTTTTTCGCCGAAGCCGCAGACATGAAATCCGGCTGGATTTCCCGCTCGCAGCTCGCCGTTTTCGACG
>JBBQJR010000328.1:0-3712 GCA_038326125.1 Chthoniobacterales bacterium | reverse complement strand
TTCCAAATCGCGATGCGACTGGAATCCACGCGCGACATCTGGCCCGCGCCGATGCCGAGCGTGCGGTCGCTCGCGGCGTACACGATCGCGTTGCTCTTCACGTGCTTCACGACTTTCCATGCGAAGATCATCGCGGACAACTCGGCTGGCGTCGGCTTGCGCGCGGTAACGACCTTCGACTTGATGTCCGTCTCCGGCGACGAGTCGCGGCTCTGCACCAGCACTCCACCGACGACGCTGCGGATCATCTGATCCTCCTTCGTCTGCACCGGGCCGAGCTTTCGCATGAGCCGCAGGTTTTTCTTTTTCTGCAAAAGCGCACGCGCATCGGCCTCGAAATCCGGCGCGATGATCACCTCGCTGAAAATCTCGCTGATGGCGCGGGCGAGCGCCTCAGTCACGGGCCGGTTGCAGATGATGATCCCGCCGAAGGGCGCCTGCTTGTCCGTCGCGAATGCCTTGTCCCACGCCTCGCGCAGGTCGGCATCGCTGCCGACGCCGCACGGATTTGTGTGCTTCAAAATCGCGACCGTCGGCTCGGAAAACTCTTCGATGAGTTCCGCCGCGGCGGTGATGTCCAGGATGTTGTTGTACGAAAGATCCTTGCCGTGGAGCTTTTCAAAATACTCGTCCCAGCGCCCGTAAAGCGCGGCGGTCTGGTGCGGGTTTTCGCCGTAGCGGAGTTGCGTCACGAGCGGCTCGCTGATGCTGAAGGACGACGAGCATTCCTTTTCCTTGTTCAGGAAATTCGCGATCGCGCCGTCGTATTTTGAAGTGGTGACGAAGACCTTGATGCCCAGCCGCTCGCGAAGTTGCAGCGTCGTCTCGCCGTCATTCGCGCGCATCGCGTCGATCACGTCCGCGTAGTCCGCCGGGTCCACGACCACCGTCACGCTGCGATAATTTTTCGCCGCGCTGCGCAGCATCGAAGGGCCGCCAATGTCAATCTGCTCGATGGCTTCCTCGAGCGTCACGCCGTCCTTCGCGACCGTGGCTTCAAAGGGATACAGATTCACGACGACCAGATCGATCGGCTCGATGCCGTGCGCCTTCGCCTGCGCGACGTGCTCGGCGTTGTCGCGCAGATGCAGCAGGCCGCCGTGGACTTTCGGGTGCAGCGTCTTCACGCGACCGTCCATCATCTCGGGGAAGCCGGTGTATTGCGAAATTTCGACGACCGGGATTTTCTCCGCCTGCAGGAGCTTCGCCGTGCCGCCGGTGGAGATGATTTCGACTCCCATCGCGGAGAGTTCCCTCGCAAAGGCAACGAGGCCGGTTTTGTCCGAAACGGAAATGAGCGCACGGGTGATTTTCATCGAGGGGCGCGGAGGCTAGCAGTGGCGCGGGGACGGTCAAGTGGCGCAGGCTTCGGTGCAGGATGGTGGAAGTTGAACTCACGAATGGCGATGCCTGCGGCGCTCAACATTCAACGTCCAACTTTCAACGCTCAACATCCAACGGCGGCTCTCATTGCTCTCCGAAGTCTCAGCCCACGATCTTCACCGGCACTGCCCTCACTTCACGCTCAGCTTTCGGAAAAATATCTCCGCGGTGCCCTGCGTGGCCTGCGGGTAGCAGCCAGCCTTGAAGTAGTTCGGGTATTTCCAGTACGCGAGGCTGTGGATGAGCTTCTGCTCGCCGTCCACGGTGATCACGAGCGAGCGGCTCTTCACGGCGATCTCGACCTTGAACCAATTTGCGCCGACGCCTTTTTTCAGCGGGACGGAATCGGTGCGCTCGCCTTCGTTGTCGGGCTTGATCATGGCGACGAGATCGCCGCCGTTCAGCGCGATGCGGAGGAGCGGCGGGGCGTCGTTGCCGTCTTCCATGATACCGTGGATTTGCAACACGGTGACTTTGTCGGGTTCGAGATGGGCGACAGCTTTGACCTCGGCGGACATGCTGTGCGGCTCGTTGATGTGCCAGTTCAGGACGTGGCGCAGTTCGGAGCGGACGTATTTTGCGTTCGTCGTCGTGCCCTTCTCGGCGGCGTCGAGTTTGAAGACCATCTCGCGATTTTTGTTCAGGAAAAAGTAGTCCGACGAGTAGCCCGCGAGCTGTTTGATTTCGAGCGGACCGGGGATCTGGAGCTTCCATTGCCGCAGATCGAAGGCACCCGCGGGCGGCGCATTTTCCGCGGCGCGGGCGACGGCGCAAAACAGCGACACCACGACGAGACGAAGCAGCCGGTTTTTCATGAAGGATCTGGGCGGCGGAATTTCGCGTGGGCGACTTACGGGAGTCCGGCCCACTCGACGGGCAACATGCGGCCGTCCTGCCCGGCGCTGAAGAGCAGGCGGCCATCCGGCGCGGCTTCCACGCGACAGTCAATGTTCGTCGGGCCGTCCGCAGCCGGCGTGACATTTTTCACGACGAAAACGCCGAGCGGCTTCGGCGCATCGCCGAGCCCGGCCTGGCCCTGCTGCAGACGCACGCGCGCCTCGGTGCCGCCGCTTTCGCGAGCGCTCCAGGCAAATTTGTGCTGCGCGGGCAGCGGCGCGCGCGGGTGGATGAGCACGCCGCCCTCGCCGTCCTCGAGCGAGAGCAGCACGGGGCGCATGAGCTGGCCGCTGCGATGCACTTCGAGCATCTCGCCGGACTGCGCGCGGAGGCCGGTCCAGAATTCGATCGCGGTGCCCGCGGCCGCCTTGAAATCGTCCGGCGCCTCGCCGACTTGCGCGCGGCGCAGGACTTCGATCGCCTGCGGCACCTTGCCGACCTGCTTGAGCGACTGCGCGTAATTCCAGTCGAGCCGCTTCGAGAAACGCCCGCCGGAAACCGCGGGCTGGATCACGAGATCGAGCGTCGCAGCATCGCCCGCGTCGCCGAGCATCGCGGAATACTGGAGGAGGATTTCCTCGGAGTTCGGGTTGCGCTCGTATGCCTTTGCCGCGTGCGCGACCGCCGCGGGGATGTCGCCGCGCTGGCGCGCGATGCTGCTCGCGAGGAGCAGCGGCATCCACGCGCCGCGCTTGTCGCCAAACTCGACGAGCGCCTTTTCCTTCTCCGGGCCGTGGTCGTTCTGGAGATCAAAGTAGATGCCGAGCGCGGCCTGGATGTTCGGGTCGAGTTTGATCGTTTCCTCCAGCGCGGCGCGCTCGCCTGCCTTGTCGCCTGCGGCGTTGCACGTCTGCGCGATGTTGAAATAGCCCCATGCGTCGGTCGGGCGCGCCTGCGCGAATTTTTCAAACGCGGCCTTCGACTTGTCGAAGGCGCCCATCAGCCGATAGCCCGCACCGAGCGCTGCGAGGATGCGAGGATCGTCCTTGCGCAGCGAGTCCGCCTTTTCCAGCGCCTTCACGCCAACATCCGGGATGATTCCGTCGCGGATCATCTGCTCGCCGAAGCCGACAAGCTGATCGGGGTTTGCAGAAAGCTGTTCGATCTGCCCGGCGGCCATCTCGCGGAACTGATCCACCGGCACATACACCGCGGAGTTTGGATCCTTCTGGTCGCGGAGCAGCTTCACCGCGGCCTTGAGCTGCACGAGCGACTCCAGCGCGACGGCGTCGCTCTGGTTGATTTTCACCGAGTTCATGAACGCCTGCACGGCCTGCTCCCGCTCGCCATTTTCCGCGAGCATCGCGCCGAGATTGTTCCAGATGAATGGCACGCCCGGAGCCTTCTGCGATGCCTCGGCGTAAAGGCGCACGGCCTCCGCGTCGTTACCGCTCTGGCGGTGGACGTAAGCCTGGTGAAACAGGCCGTAGGC
>JBBQJR010000327.1:0-3734 GCA_038326125.1 Chthoniobacterales bacterium | reverse complement strand
GCCGTTCAGGATGAGCTTCGGCTGGCCGGGGACTTTGAGTTTCATCGCGCGCAGGTCGCCTTCGGCTTCCACTTTTCCCTCTCGGATGCGGATGAAAACGCGGTCGGCGAAAGTGAAGCTCTCGCCGTCCCCGGAGAGCGTGAGCGGCTCGGCGAAGTCGGGCCAGAAGCGGTAGAGGATGCGGTCGTCGATGCCGCTCTCCGGGGCGGCGATGGCGACGGCGATCCCGCGTTCGTTTTGCTCGATGCGGCGGAATGTTTCGATGTGCGGCACGCCTTTTTCAAACGGCTCGTGCAGCGCGGCGAAGACCGTGCCCGGCGCGTGACGCGAGACGAGCAACGTCGTGCCGCCGACTTCATTCGGCAGCGCGGATTTATCGCCTTTGTTCTTTTCCTTGCCGGGCGCGTGGCGCGATTCCGGCGAGCGGCCCGCATAGACGCTCGTGTCCGCTTCGCCGAGCATCCGCACGCGCACGCCGATGCGGCGGTCATACCACGCCTGGCCGAGCACGCTTTGCGCGACATCGGGCAGCGCGCACGTTTGCTCGATCGTCGCGGACCACGCACCGCCGCCGGCGTCGAGCTTGCGCGCGTTTTTGATTTGATAGCGCTCCGCCTCGATCGGGTCGGCGAGCTTCGCGGCGAGCGCGCGATTTTTCATGTCGTAGAGGCGGTCGAGCGTCAGGTCGTCCGTCGCTTTCCACGCGGCGTCCGCCTTTGGCAAGCCCAGCGCGTGAACGTGCCAGTCGTAGCGATGCGGCTGATCGCTCGTGAGGCGCAGCACGTCGAAGAGATATTCGCGCGTGAGGAAAAGCGCGCGCGACATCCCGACGCCGGGCCAGACTTCCGGCTCCTCGCGGCGCAGATCCAGGCTCAGCGTGCCGCCCGCGAGCGGCTGCCGGTTGTCGAGCGTGACCTTGCCTCCGACCGGCTTCGCGAGCGCTGCGACGAATTTCACGAGCGGCGTGAAAGCGCTGCGCGTCGGCACTTCGCCCACCGGATTCGGCCAGTGCGGATGATCCTGTTTCGGGTCGGCGTCATCGAGCTGGAATTGCAAATTGTCCACCATCACGCCGCAGACGCCGCGCGCCGAATCGGTCCACGGACAGCCACCGCCGTAGCCGTTGGAGATTTGGCGATTCAGATAGATCGGGCGGTTGAAAGCGTGCAGGCCGAGCAGCGAAAAGACGTCGTGCGCGTAGTGGACGTAGTAGGTGGCAAACTGGAGCGCGACCGCCGGCGCGGGGCTTGCCCAATACGCGGGCGATTCCTCCACGCGCAGAAATGCGAACCCACGTTCACGCGCCACGTAGCTCGGCGCGGGCGGCGGCGTCACGCTTTTCGGATCGATCGGATCGAGGCCGAAAAAGAGCGTCGGGAAATACTTCGCGTCCGCCGGGCCGCGCATCTGCGCGAGGAAATAATCGAAGTGCGCCTCGGGCCATTTCTGCTGCGCGATCTCGAAGCAGAGCGGCTCGCGCATTTTGTCCACGAGTTTCCCTTTGTGATCGCGCCCATTCATGTTGTTCGCGCTGAATCGCGCATTCCCGCCCGCGCCATTCGGAAGAAAGCCGCTCACGATCGCGTGCTGAAAAGCATACGGCGGCACGCCGTCGAGCGGCGTCCCGCGCGCGTCGCCCATCGTCGCTTTGCCATAATGCGGCATGCCGCCGGGCAACTCCGTGCGCGGCCAGCCGACCGCGTAAATGCTCTCCAGATAGCTGCGCATCGTCGCGCCGCCTTTGCCGGTGTAGCCGTAGCCGAGCGCGTCGTGCCCCGCGCGCTCCAGCCCGCGGCAGAAGAGCAGCATCTCGCCATTCATGGAATACTGCTTGCCGAACTCCTCGCTGTAGAAACGCCCGTCCGCGATGTATTCGTCGAAATACCACTTCCATCCGCCGGGCGCGCCGATGCACTCACGCAGCAGCTTTTCATCGCCCATCGCCAGCGCCTCGAAGTGCGCCGACATCGGCCGCTCCCACTGCATATTTGGCAGCCAGCTCGTGCGCGTGTAGGTGCCGCCGGGCGGCGTATCGCGGTGAAGGTAAAAATCAATGTGCTCGCGAAAAGTCGCCTCGATCTTCGCGCGCTCCTCCGCCGTGAGCCGGTCGTAAAGCGCGTCGTAGCGCAGCACGTTGAGATAATTGTCCATGTGCCGCGTCGCGCGCGGATTTCCCGGCGAACTCTCCGGATTGCTCCCGATGAAACTCAGCAGGTACGCCTTTTCCGCATCAGCCACCTTCGCGTCGCCCATCACGGTGATTTGGAAAAGGTTCGTGAAAACCTCGCCCGTTCCGCCGCCCTTTCGGTCTTTGGCATTGGCCGCTGCGACCATCTGCTCGTGTTCCTTTTTCGCCCACGGTTCCGTTTCCACGCGCTGCCGGATCGCCGCCGCCTCCGCGCGCGTCCAGAGGATGAACGGATGCTCGACCGCCGGGGCTGGCAGCGCGGAGATGGTCAGCAGCGTGGACACCACGGGCCAGCGGAGAAGGGAAAAATTCATTCGGGGAGTGAACGCACATCGAACTCCGGTCAGACGAAAGCCGCAATCGCCAATCTTTGCCGCGCGTGAAAAGTCTTCGCCAAAGCGCGGAACCATTCGCCACACTCGCGGTTTCGCTCCTCCACCCATCCGCCACATTTTCCCCCAAAAACATGAACCGTCTCCTTCTCCCCGCTTTCCTTTTCATCACCACACTCTGCGCCGCGGCGAAGCCGGAGGAAGCGGCTTCGTGGGCAGTGCCGGTGCCCGGCTTCACAGCGCCGCTGCGGGATGAGCATCCGCGGCTTTTTTTCCGCAAGAGCGATCTGCCGGAGCTGCGCAAGCGCGCGCAGACGCCGGAGGGCAAGGCGATCATCGCGCGGCTGCGCGTGCTGCTCGGCGGCGGTGAGGCGATGCCCACGAGCTACAACGACCAGAAGGCCGCTTACGAAAAGAAGCAGGACTATCCCGAGGGCACCTACAGCATCTCGCACGCGGCGGGCTTCGGCTTTCTCTACCAGCTCACGGGGGAGAAAAAGTATGCGCAGCTCGGGCGTGAGTGTTTTGAAAAAGCGTGGGCCGGCGTGCGCGATTCGGATAGTGAAGCGCGCTACTCGTGGGTCGCGCCGGGCGGCATGTTGCGCGCGGGACCGACTATCGGCTGGTATGCGCTGGGCTACGATCTCTGCCACGATGGCTGGGACGCGGATTTTCAAAAGAAGGCGGCGGCGGAGATTCAGAACTATCAGCAGCAGGAGAAGGGCAAAGGCGCGGAGGGTTCCGGATCGCCGATTTCGCTCAATCGGCTGGCGGTGAGCCCGAAGCATCCGCCCGGCAGCAATCACTACGGCGCGCAAGTCGGCGGCGCGGCGATGGCGCTCCTCGCGATTCGCGGTGATGCCGGGACCGACAGCGCGAAGGTCGAAAAATGGCTGGCCGGCGCGGAGAAGAATCTCGTCGTGGAAATGGCGCAGGGCTGGGGCGATCACGGGTGGTTCGCCGAGGGTGATGGCCCATCGGGCGTGGCCGCGGATACTTCGCTCATCCCGGCTTTTCAGGCGATGCGCGTGGCGGGCGGGAAGGACTTCATCACCCCGCGCCCGGACGTGCCATGGATGACGATGAAGTGGCCGATGCTCACGCAGCTCACGCCGAAGTTTGGCAAAGGCCGCGACCTTATCCCGCTGCACAGCAATACCTACGATCAAAACGTCTATGCCCGCACCGGGCTGAGCGGCTCGGGCTATTTCGCG
>JBBQJR010000326.1:0-3757 GCA_038326125.1 Chthoniobacterales bacterium | reverse complement strand
GCAGGCTTGCCGTCCTTCATGGCGCAACCGCCTTTGCCTTTGCAGGAGTTTTTCCCTGCGCAGCTGTTGTCGCCGCTCTTGCAGCCGCCCTTGCCCTTGCAGGAATTTTTCCCTGCGCAGGAGTGCGTCTCGCCTTTTTCGTCGGCGAGCACGCCGGCCTGGGTGCCGGTCTTGCCGGTGCTCTGCGCGGCGCTCGCGCGGAAGGTTCCGCCCGAGATGATTCCGGCGAGGGCGGCGCCGGCGAGGATGCCCTTGGTGAGGTTCTTGGTCGTCATGGTCTGTTCTGTTTGGTTTTTTTTGTTGTTGGTTTTCTGCGCGCCGTCGCCGGAGGTTGCCCGCCGGCGTGGCATGCAAAAGGTTCAGTCGCGCATCCGTCCGCTTTCATTCAACGGGACTTGCGAAAATTTTCGCGCCAGCAGGCGATCGATGGAAAAGGCACCGGGGCCGAACGCGAGCACGATCAGCACGGTGAGCAAAAAGAGAAACGGCGTCGCCGAAGTGAATTTGTCCGGGTCGTTGAACAACCTATTCAGCGCCTCGCGTTCCGCGGTGAGGTAGGCGACGATCATCGTGATCGAAAGGGGGATGCACATGAGACGGGACGCGAATCCCACGAGCAAGCACAAACCGCCGAGCCATTCCGCACCGGCGGCGGCCCACACGTTCAGACTCGGAAAGGGAATGCCCCATTCCGCAAACTGGCCGACGAAATCCCCGTGATGCGTGAGCTTCGCCCAGCCTGTCCCCATAAATGACCAGCCCCACCACAGCCGCATCGCCAGCAGCAACGGCGACTGCAGCATGTCACCGCATCTCACGAGGAGCGCGTACGCCTTGCCGGCCGTTTTTGGAAAAGTGGAACGATTCACTGCCCCTCATTCGTCTTCAGGCGACGAATTGGATGTGTGCCAGCATTTTCCGAGCCTCTTTCGCCGCGGCAAAGGCGGGAGACTGACCTCCGAATCCTGGCCCAAAATCGCGCTCCCCCGCCCCTACTCGCTGCGCACCTTCTCCAAAAGCTGCTGCCGTTCCCGCACTTTTCCCCGCTTCTCCGACGCGAGGTTTTTCGTCTCGCCGAGATCGGCGGCGAGATCGAAAAGCTGCACGCCCTGCCGCACCGGTCGGCGGCGCGACTTTGACGTTGCCGCAATTCTCGACTGCATTCCGCGCCGCGTCGCGCGCGCTCCGCCGTAGCCTCCCGGATTTTCGGCCGCCGGGCGGCGGATTTCTAAATCTACTCGAAGCGAATCCGCGCGCTGCGGCCGTGGGCATCGAGGCCTTCAAGGCGGCTGAATTGCTCGATCGTCTCCACGCTTTTTGCGAGCGAGGCGCGGTCGAGTCGGACGATGCTCGTGCGGCGCTGAAACATGTCGGCCATGAGGCCGGGGAAACTTTTTCCCGCGCCCCCGGTCGGCAGCGTGTGGCTCGGACCGGCGACGAAATCGCCCGCGGCGACGGGCGACCAGCCGCCGAGAAAAATCGCGCCGCTCGTGCGAATTTCGCGCGCGAGGGCGTCCTCATTTTTGGCGACGATGCTGATGTGCTCGGGCGCGAAGTCGTTCGCGATGGCGACGCCGTCGGCGAGTGCTTTCACGAGGACGAGCACGGCGTTTTGCTCGAGCACTTCGGTGAGGTATGCGCGACGGCTGAGCGTCGCGGCCTGCGCGCGGATTTGCTTTTCCACCGCGGTGAGAAGACGCGCGCTGTCAGTGACAAAGACGATGCTGCTGCCGTGGCCGTGCTCGGCCTGCGCCAGCAGATCGGCGGCGATCCATGCGGCGTTCGCGGTCGCGTCGGCGAGGACGAGGATTTCGCTCGGGCCGGGGAGAAGATCGATGGCGCACTGGCCGAAGACCTGGCGCTTGGCCTCGACGACCCACGGGCTGCCAGGGCCAAAAATTTTCTGCACGGGGCGGATCGTCTTCGTGCCGTACGCCAGCGCGGCCACCGCCTGCGCTCCGCCGACGCGGTAAATTTCCGTCGCGCCCGCATGCCGTAGCGCGAAGAGCAGCGCGGGATTCACCGAGCCGTCTTTCCCGCAAGGCGTGACGGCGACAATCTCCGGGCAGCCCGCGGCGGCGGCCAGCGTGACGGTCATCACCGCCGTCGAGACGAGCGGCGCGGTGCCACCCGGAACGTATACGCCGACGCGCTGGAACGGATCGAAGCGCTCACCGACGCGTGCGCCCTGTGCGTTCCGCGTGCTCCACGATTTGCGCAGGCTTTTTTTGGCGAACGCGAAAACATTTCTGCGCGACATCGCGATCGCCTTTCGGGTTGCCTTATCCACGCTCGCGTCCTCCCGCACCGCGAGCTGCGCCGCCTTCAGTTTCGGGCCGCCAAATTTTTCCGTGCATTCGATCAGCGCCGCGTCGCCACGCCGCCGTATGTCCGCGATGATCGCGCTCACCGTGGTGCGCACTTCATCCGTCGGCTCCGCGTGGCGCTGGAGCGCGGCGAGAGCGTTGGCAAAACCGGGTTGCGTGTGGCGGAGAATTTTCATGCGCGCACGGTTTGTAGCCGCGGACGCAAGTCGCGCGCAAGCGGCGGAGGCCGCGCAAAGTAGGCGAGGTTTTCCAACCTCGCGCGGCAGGATGGGCGGAGGCGGCGGGATGGCGCGGAGCGTAGGCGCGCTCGGGAGAGCGCGACGTGGGCTTCCGCCCACGCCTCCAATCCTCCGTCACCTCAATGGGATCGCCCGCGCGACATTGCGGATCTCGCCGCTTCGCGCGCCGCTTGCGCGACCTCCCTTCCCCGGCGATACATGCCGCGCATGTCCTCGCACGCCGTCCCAAAAAAACGCTCGCTCGCCTCGTGGCTTCCGTTCGGCCTCGGCCAGATCAAGCCGGCGCATTTCCGCGATATGCTGCGCATCGTTTGGAAAAATCGCGACAACCTCGGCTACGCGTACAAGGTGATCACCAAGGGCGTGTGCGACGGCTGCGCGCTCGGCGTCGCGGGGCTACACGACTGGACGATCAAGGGCCCGCACCTCTGCATGACGCGGCTGAATTTGCTCCGGCTGAACACCGCGCCCGCGCTCGATCACCGGCTGCTCGCGGACGTCGCGCCCTTGCAAAAAATGCCCAACCACGAGCTGCGAGAACTCGGGCGGCTCGCGTATCCGATGCTCCGCGAGCGCGGCGCGAAGGGCTTCCGGCGCATCGCGTGGGACGAGGCATACGAGCGCATCGCGCGGCGCATCCGCGTCGCGGATCCGAAGCGCGTGGCGTTCTTCATCACGTCGCGCGGCGTGACGAATGAGATCTATTACATGGCGCAAAAAGTCGCGCGCTTCCTCGGCACGAACCACATTGATAACGCCGCGCGCCTCTGCCATTCGCCGAGCGGTGCGGCCATGAAGAAGACGCTCGGCGTCGCCGCGAGCACGTGCAGCTACAAGGATTGGTACGGCACGGACCTGCTGATTTTTTTCGGCAGCAATCCCGCGAACGATCAGCCGCTCTCGACGAAATACATCCACGAGGCGAAGCAGCTCGGCACGAAGGTCGTGCTCGTGAATCCGCTGCTCGAGCCGGGCATGAAACGGTACTGGGTGCCGAGCACCGCGAGCAGCGCGCTCTTCGGCACGAAGATCGCGGACTATTGGTTCCCCGTCGCGCAGGGCGGCGACATCGCATTTTTGTACGGCGTGCTCAAAGTCGGCGTGGAAAATGGCTGGCTCGACGAGCAGTTTCTCAACGAGCGCTGCACCGGCTGGGCGGAACTGAAGTCCAAGATCCAAAGTTCCGAATTC
>JBBQJR010000325.1:0-3760 GCA_038326125.1 Chthoniobacterales bacterium | reverse complement strand
TCCACGAGCACCTGCTTTTCCAGCGCGCTGAGATCCTGCGAATACGCCGAATACGCGTCGGCCATCTCGGGCAGCGACTCGACCTGCGGCTTCACGCATTCGAGCACCGCGATGCGATCCGCCTTTTTCGCCCAGCCGGGGAATGAAAAATTCCGCAGGTTGCGCGCGAGCCGCACGCGGCTGCTGATGACGATGTGGCTCTGCGGGCCGTCGCCGCTCAGCCACTCACCGGATTCCGCGAGGATGTTGTGCAGCGCCATGACTCAGGATTCGCCGACCGCCCCGGGCTCGAAGTGCTTGATTTTGTCGCGCAGTTCCGCGGCCGTCTCGTATTTTTCGTCGTCCACCGCCTTGCGCAATTCGCGCTGGAGCCGCTTGAGTTCCTCCGCGTGCTGGCGTGCTTTCACGAGACGCTGCGGCACCTTGCCCGTGTGCGTCGCGCCCTTGTGCATGCCCTTCAGCATCGCCTCGAGTCCCTCGGAAAAAACCTCATAGCAGTTCGAGCAGCCGAAGCGCCCGGTCTTCTTGAAATCCGCCTGGCTGAACCCGCACATCGGGCATTTCTGCCCCACGCCGCTGCGCTCCATTTCCTCCGAAGCGCCGAGCCCGAGCAGCAGGTCCGCGAGGGCGAAACCCTTCGGATCCGTCACGCCCTTTTCCTTCGAGCACGACTCGCAGAGGTTCACCTTCTGCATTTTCCCATCCACGATCTGGGTGAGAAAAACCGTGGCCGTTTTCTGTTTGCAGACGTCGCAGTTCATTCCGGGGAAAAGATGGAACCCTCCGCGTGAAGGTCAAGCGCTCGCGAGACCGGCGGCGGAAAAGATCCGCCTCTATTCGTAAATTGGCGTCCCTGTCGAATTCGCGATCTCGCGGAACTTCGCGATGACCCGCTTCGTGATCTCACCCGGTTTGCCGTCGCCGATGATGCGCTGATCGAGCTTCACCGCCGCGATCACTTCTGCCGCGGTGCCGGTGAGAAAACATTCGTCCGCCGTGAAAACGTCGTGCCGTGTGATGTCGCGCTCGCGCAGCGGGATGCCGAGGGCTTTCGCGATCTCAAAGACCACACCGCGCGTGATCCCGTCGAGCGCGCCCGCGCTGAGCGGCGGCGTGGAGATCGCGCCGTCGCGGATGATGAAAATATTGTCGCCCGTGCATTCCGCCACGAGGCCCTGATCGTTCAGCATCAGCCCCTCCTCCGCGCCGGCTTGGATCGCCTCCACTTTCGCCATCACGTTGTTGAGATAGTTCAGCGACTTCACCTGCGGGGGCAGGATGTCGTGGCGCGGCCGGCGTGTCGCGACCGTCGCCATCACGAGCCCATTTTCATACGCACTCTCGGGGTAAAGCTGGATGCTCGCCGCGATGATGAACACGGATGCCTTCGGGCATTTGTAAG
Source organism: Chthoniobacterales bacterium (assembly GCA_038326125.1). GTDB lineage: Bacteria > Verrucomicrobiota > Verrucomicrobiia > Chthoniobacterales > Chthoniobacteraceae > SXWH01. Next base: position 2,358 of record JBBQJR010000325.1, on the reverse strand, counting down.
GCGACAGCCCCATCGGCCCCACGCCGCGCGTGATCACGGTGCGGATGTAGCCGTCGCGAAGTCCGTTCGCCTTCACGGTCTCCACCGTCGCGCGGATCATTTCCTCGGGCGTCATCGGGATCGTCAGCAACAGCGATTTCGCGCTGTCGAAAATCCGCCGCGTGTGCTCCTCAAGACGAAAGACGCGCCCATTGTAAAACCGGATGCCCTCGAAGCAGCCGTCGCCGTAGAGCAGGCCGTGATCGAACACGGAAATCTTCGCCTGCGACTCAGGGACGATGTTTCCGTCGAGGTAAATGAGCAGTTCTTTGGTCATGCGAGCCGCGGACGCTGGCAGGCTTCGGGCCGAATTCAAGCGGCGATCAAGCGGCTTGGTGCGCCTCGCCCTCGACGATGCGCCCGTCGCGCATGTCGAGATGGCGGTCGCCGCGCCGCGCCAGTTCGCGGTCGTGCGTGACGACCACGAGCGTTTTCTTCTCCGCGCGCACGAGATTCAGCAGCAGCTCCATGATGCTGCCGCCGGTTGCGGAATCGAGATTCCCCGTCGGCTCGTCGGCGAAAATCACCTCGGGATCGTTGATGAGCGCCCGCGCGATCGCCACGCGCTGCTGCTCGCCGCCGCTGAGTTCCGCCGGCAGATGCTGCAGCCGCTCGCCGAGTCCCACACGCTCGAGCGCAGACTGCGCCGCAGCCTGCTTGTCCGCGCCGCCGATGAGCGCGGGCAGCATCACATTTTCCAGCGCCGTCAGTTCCGGCAGCAGGTGATACGCTTGGAAGACGAAACCGAACTTCGTGTTCCGCAGCTTCGCGAGATTCCGCTCCGATTGCGCATACACGTCCACTTCGCCAAATTTCACCACGCCCTTCTCCGGCCGCTCCAGCCCCGCGAGCGTGTAGAGCAGCGTGCTCTTCCCCGCGCCGCTCGCACCGCAGAGGAAGAGCGACTCGCCCGCCGCGACATCGATCGTGATGCCGCGCAGCACCTCGATCGTGCGCGCGCCCATTTTGAACGAGCGGAAAAGATCGCGTGCGGAAATCTGTGCGGCGGGCGGCGTCATCGTCGCGCAACGTATCCGCGTCCTCCCGCGCGCGGCAACTACCGTCTGGCAGCGCGCGGATGGGGAGGGATTCGAACCCTCGTAGACGGTAAAGCCTAACACGCTTTCCAAGCGTGCGCATTCGACCACTCTGCCACCCATCCGAGAACGCGAACGCATCCTGCGCGGAAACAGCGCGCGCGCAAGAACGTTGTTCGTCGCGCGCGACAAATTCGCATTTTTCCCAACCCGCGCTCGACACGGCGCGCGATGCGCGGAAAAACTCCGCGCCCATGTTTCACGTCACCATCCTCGGCAGCGGCAGCGCGGGAAATTGCGCGCTCGTCGAGTCGGCGACGGCGCGCGTGCTGCTCGATGGCGGGTTGAGCGCGCGGCAGATGCGCGAGCGGCTCGCGCTCTGCGGCGTGCAGCCCGAGGAAATTGACGCGGTGCTGCTCACGCACGAGCACAGCGATCACGCGGGCGGCGTCGAGGTGTGGTGCCGGCAATTCGGCACGCCCGTGTACGCGAACGGCCTCACCGCCGAGGCGCTGCGCCGCGCCGCTGCGGATTCAAAGTGCGAATCCAAAACCGACTGGCGCGTCTTCACGACCGGCGCGGATTTTCAAATCAAGGACATCGCCGTGCAGACCTTCAGCGTGCCGCACGACGCGATGGATCCCGTCGGCTTCATGCTGCACCACGGCGGCGAATCGCTCGGCTTCCTCACCGACCTCGGCTTCGCCACGAAGCTCGCGTGCGAGCGCGTGCGGCAGGCGCACACGCTTTTCATCGAGGCCAATCACGACGAGAAATTGCTCCAGCTCGACACGCGCCGCCCGTGGTCCACGAAGCAGCGCATCATGTCGCGCCACGGCCATCTCTCGAATGCCGCCGCGGCGAACGTCCTCGCGGAAATGCTCGGCGCGAATCTCCGCCGCGCGGTGCTCGGCCACCTGAGCCGCGATTGCAATTCGCCCGAGCTCGCGGCGAACACCGTGCGCGAGCGCCTCGCCGCCGCGGGCGCGTCCGCGGAAAGTGTCGAGGTCATCGTCGCCACACAGCGCGAGGTGAGCGTGCGCTTCGCCGTCGGCGCGCCATCGTAACGTAGCTCTCCAGAGCTGCGCAGAATAGACGCGGGGGGAAACGTTCCTTCACCTTCGGCAGGTGAGGATGCGCCGCTCGTGAAAGCTACGCTACAAGGGCGGCGACCGCCGCGGGATCCTTGAGCACCGCCTCCGCGCCGGGGTGAAAATAGATCTCCGTCAGCCGTTCGCGCGCGCATTGCACCCCGCGACGCACCTCAGCGGGATCCATGCGC
>JBBQJR010000324.1:0-3766 GCA_038326125.1 Chthoniobacterales bacterium | reverse complement strand
AGGTGAACAGCAACATCCACCGCGCGCTCGGCTGCGTCGGCACGATTGTGGACGGCGCGATTCGCGATGTGGATGAGATGGCGAACGCGGGCTTCAAGGCGCTCGCGCGGCGCATGTGCGTGGGCCACGCGCACTCGCATCCGGTGCGGTGGAATTGCGAGGTCGAGGTGTTCGGCAGAAAAGTTTCGCCAGGCGATTTGATTCACGCGGACAAGCACGGCTTCCTCGTCGTGCCGCCGGAAGATCAGCCGCGCCTGCTCGAGGCGGCGCGCTTCATGGATGCCAACGAGTGCCACACGATCATCCCCGCCGCGCGCGACACGGCGGGACGCACGCATGCGGAGATTTTGGACGGCATCAATGTGGCCGCCGCCGAATTCGGCAAGAACGCGAAGGCAAAGTTTCAGCGCGGCGGCGAGTGGTGATCGCTGCTCTTGCCCGCGCGGATGCCGACTTCCGAACGCAGCGTTCAGTCCGAATTTTTTCACTCCCTCGAACCGCCATGAAATCACTCCTCTTTCTCGTTTTCTCCCTCGTCGCAGTTGCAGCCAATGCCGCCGAGCCGTTCCTCGAAAAGTCCGCGCTCTTCACCGTCGGCGACGATCCGGCATTCAAGATTTACCACATCCCGGGCATCGTCGTGACAGCGAAGGGCACCGTGCTGGCGTGGTGCGAGGCGCGGAAAAAGGGCGGCGATTGGGACGACATCCGGGTGCTGCTCCGTCGCTCGACGGACGATGGCAAAACGTGGAGCGCGCCCAAGAGCATCGCCGACGTGCCGGGGCCGAAGACGAAAAACCCATTTTCGCTCCGCATGAAAAACGTGGACCCCAACGACGTGACCTACAACAACCCCGTGCTCATCGCCGGGCGCGACGGCACGGTCCACATGGTTTTCTGCCTCGAATACATGCGCTGCTTTTACCAGCGCAGCGAGGACGACGGCGTGACGTGGAGCACGCCCGTGGAAATCACGAGTGCGTTCGAGGGCTTCCGCAAAAGCTACGATTGGAAAGTGCTCGCGACCGGGCCGGATCACAGCATCGAGCTTCGCACCGGGCGGCTCGTCGTGCCGGTGTGGATGTCCACGGGCACGGGTGGAAATGCGCACCGCCCATCGGTGACTGCGACCATTTTCAGCGACGACCACGGCCAGACCTGGCAGGCGGGCGAAATCGCCGTGCCCTGCACGGACGATTGGATCAATCCGAACGAAACCGTCGCGATCGAACTCGCCGACGGTCGCGTGATGCTGAACGTGCGCAGCGAATCGAAGGCGCACCGCCGCCTTGTGACGGTGAGCAAGGACGGTGCGACGAACTGGAGCACGCCGAAATTTGACGACGCGTTCCTCGAGCCGATCTGCATGGCCGGCATCGTGCGCTACAGCACGGCGGACGGCAAAATTCCCGGCATCGCGCACGACAAAAACCGCATCCTCTTTTCCAACCCCGACAATCTCGAGCGCGCCGACGGCAAGCCGGAGGCCGGCAAAAATCGCGACCGCAAAAATGTCTCCGTGAAACTCAGCTACGACGAGGGCGCGACTTGGCCCGTGAGCAAAAGCATCGAGCCCGGCGCGAGCATGTACAGCGACCTCGCGGTGACGCACGCGGGCACGATCCTGTGCCTTTACGGCAGCGGGGCAAAGCCCGGCTTTGCGGGCGACGCGCTCACTCTTGCGCGCTTCAATCTCGAATGGCTCACCGACGGCAAGGACGCGCCAAAGTAGGCGAGGATGCCCAAACTCGCGCCGCAAGGTAGGCGAGGTTTTTTCAACCTCGCCTACATCGTCGCGCCGCGTCGCGACACCACGCTCCGGTGAATTCCGAGCGGTGGTTTTATACGATTTACACAGCCTGATTACCGGAATTCAGGAGGCGCGGGTGGGATCGCGCAGCGTAGCTCTCCAGAGCTGCGCGGAGGCATTCGCACTGTTCGTCTCGCGATGCGCAGCTCTGGAGAGCTACGCTACTTTCCAGTCACGCGGCGCCCTCGGGCAACAGGACGATACAAATCGTATCAGGCACGCTTCGGAAAGAAGATCAGGCCTGCGGCGCACGGCGTGGCCGGCGGGGCGCGCGGCGCTCCTCCCACCTCTTGCCCCCGAGACGTCGGCGCTCCCTTCGCGCCGCCGAAAACCTTGGACAACGCTTTTGCGCCGCATACGCTGCGCGCCCTTTTTTACCCTATGAAAATCCCCTTTCTCGACCTCCTCGCGCAAGCTGCACCCTCAGGCGTGCCCGGCGCGGATCCCAGTCTGCAGATGTGGAATACGGTCATCATGTTTGGCGGCATCATGGTGCTCATGTGGCTCTTTATGATCCGCCCGCAGCAGAAGAAGCAAAAGGAACTCATCGCGCGCATCGCAGCGATCAAGACCGGCGATCGGGTGGTCACCAATGGCGGCATTCACGGCGTGGTGACGAATGCAAAGGACGGACCGACGCTCGTGCTGAAGGTGGATGACAACTGCAAACTTACCGTGGACAAATCCGCCGTCGTCACCGTGCTCGCCAAGGACGCGAACGGCGCGGCCTGAAAATCGCCCGCCTGATTTCTCCAGACACTCGTCATGAATTTTCTCAAATCCCTCACCAATCCGCAGGCGACCTTCATCTACGGCATGGCGCTGCTGCTGCTTTTCGCGGCCTACGTCATCACCGGCAGCGAGCGCGCGAAGCGCATCCTCGGCACGCTGCTCACCGTTTTCATCGCGACGATTGCAATCATCTACGTCGTCCCGCCCTTTGACATTCCGGAAAAAGATCCTGCGACTGGATTGCCCGTCATCGATCAAAAAACGGGCAAGGAAAAGCTCGCGCAAAAAGGCAAGCTCCCGCTGGGCATCGATTTGAAAGGCGGCACCATTTTTAACATCAGCATCCAGCCCGCCGTGGACCCGCTCACCGGTGACGTGCGTGCGCTCACGCAGCAGGCCATCGATCAGGCCGTCGAGGTGCTGCGCGGTCGCGTGGACAAGATGGGAACCTCGGAGCCGATCATCGCGCCGGCGGGCAAGGATCGCATCATCGTGCAAATCCCCGGCCTCGCGACGGAGGACCTCGACAACGTGCGCAAGCAGCTTCAGGAAGTGGCGAAGCTCGACTTCCGCGTGGTGGATCCCGAGAGCGAATCGAAGCTCGCCGCCATCGATGCGAAAAAAGGAATTTTGGATCCTGCGTGGACGGTTTTGAAGTTCAGCAAAAAGGACAACCTCGAGGAGGGCGAGGGCCGCCGGCTGCTCGTCCACCGCGTGCCCGACATCACCGGCGATCACATCAGGTCCGCCTACGCGGGCTACGACCTCCAGGGCTGGCACGTCAGTGTCGAATTCGACAAGGAAGCCGGGAACAAATTCTTCGAACTGACGCGGGCGATGCGGAAAAATATCGATCGCTTCGCCATCGTTCTCGACAACGAAATCATCTCCGCGCCCACGACGCAGGTCGAAGGTGGCATCGCGGGCAACTCGTGCATCATCACCGGAAAATACACGGACAAAAGCGCCCACGATTTTGCGAGCAAGCTGATGAACCCGCTGCAGAACCCCGTGAAAATCGAAGAGGAGCGCTCCGCTTCCGCGTCGCTCGGACAGGACGCCATCTCCAGCGGCAAGCGCGCAGGCCTGCTCGGCCTCGGCCTCATCACGCTCGTGATGCTCTTCTACTATCGCCTCTCCGGCCTGTTCGGAAACATCGGCCTCATCCTCACCATCATCATCATGTTTGGCAGCATGGCGATGCTCCACGCCGTGCTCACGCTG
>JBBQJR010000323.1:0-3781 GCA_038326125.1 Chthoniobacterales bacterium | reverse complement strand
GATTCGCGGTGAGCGTGGCGACGGGATGCGGGCCGAGGATGGCGGCGATGCGCGACATTTCGCCGGAGCGCGCGACGAGATCCTCGAACGCGCGCCGGTCCGCGGGATGCAGCGCGAGGCTCGCGGCCTGGCTGCGGAGCTCGCCGTTGAGCGTGGCGATTTCGTGAAAAGGGGAATCGAGCGCGGGCGCGGGCATGACGGCGAGCGGCGAGGGAACCATCACGGTCTCGCCGACAGGCACGGTGAACCGGCTCTGCACACCGGCACCGCCGGAGTCGCCGCCCGCGGCGCGCCGGCCGACTTGCACGGCGGCGACGCGGCCGGTGAGCGCGCGCAACTCGTGCAGTTCCTCGGTGAGCGATTTGTTTTCCGCGACGAAATTCTCGCGATCCGCGGTGAGTTCCTTCACCTGCTGGCGCAGGCTGGTGAGGTCGCTCGCCGCGCTGCGGGTGAGCATTTTCACGCTGCCGAGGATGTCGATCTGGTTTTTCTGCTCGGCAATTTTCGCGATGAGTTCGTCGTTTTGCCGGCGGAGCAGGCCCACGGTTTTGCGCAGGCTGCCGGTTTCCTCGGGCAGGACTTCCACATGGTCCGGCAGGAAATCGCACTCGACGGTGCCGAGGACGATGCGGCACGCGCGGTCGAGTTCGGCCTCGATGAACATCACGCCCTCGATGTACGAGTGGTTCGTGGAATCGAGGTCGCGGAGGAGATAGCGGCCGTTGGAAAGAGTGAGTTCCGCGTGATAGCCGGAGACGGTCGTGTGGTTGATCTGGATCTTGTTTTCCGAGCGACGTCCGATGGTGATCCGGTCACCGTTCAGGGTGAACGTGAGATCACCCTGTTCGGGATGTCGGACGAGGAGTTTGGGCATGGGCTCGGGCGTGCGGTGAATCGTGCAGGGATGACTGTAGCAATTCGGGTGCCGTTTGCGGAGGTCTTCCCTTGGGCGTTGGGTGTTGAGAGTTGGGCGTTGGGCGTTGGGCGTTGGAATTACGGGCGCGCAGGTCGCAGAGGAACATCAACTCCCAACGCCCAACGCCCAACTTCCAAAGCCGGAGCGATCAATCCGCGCCGCGCCGGATGCGCCAAAGCTCGCGCGTTTGCGAAATGATCTGCTTCAGCACGTCGGGCGTCACGGCCTGCTTGGGGTCGTCGCCGATGCCTTTTCCAGGATGGATGTTGCACTCGATGCACAGGCCATCCGCGCCGTACGCGATGGCGGCGAGCGCGGCGGCGGGGACGTAGGAGGCTTTGCCGACGGAATGCGAGGGGTCCACGACGACGGGCGCCCAAGTGCGTTCCTTCAGCAGCGGGACGATGCTTTCATCCGGGTGATTGCGGTAGCCGTCGAGCGCCGGCTGCGTGCCGCGCGGGCAGAGAATGACGTTCGGATTGCCGAGATGGACGATGTATTCCGCCGCGGAGATGAACTCCTGCACGGAGCCGAGGTGCATGCCGCGCTTGAGCAGCACGCAGGTGTCGCGGTCGGCGATCGCCTCGCCGATTTGGCGGAGGAGCGAGTAGTTCAGCGAATTCCGCGCGCCGACTTGCAGGCAATGCACGCCGGCCGCGAGCGCGAGGCGCAGTTGCTCGTCGTCCATCACTTCGGTGTCCACGGGCAGCCCGCTCTGCCGGCTCGCTTCCATGAGAATATCGAGCGCCTTGACGTCGCCCTGATAGCTGTAGGGATTCGTGCGCGGCTTCCACACACCGCCGCGGAGGGCGTGCGCGCCGGCCTCCTTCACGGCGATCGCGGTCTCGATGGTGAGGCTCGGATTTTTCGGATCGATCGTGCAGGGCCCGGCGCAAAAAAACGGCTCCGTCCCGAGCGTGACGCCGCCCATTTTCACGCGGTGCGTGGCGAGGCTGGAGCGGATGTCCATGAGCTTGTGCGGGCTCTGGATGCGGTCCACGCGATTGATGAACGAGAGGCCTTCGATCTTCGTGACCATGTCGTCGTTCCGCTCGTCACCGACGATGGCATAGACCGAGCGTTCCGCGCCTTTGATCACCATGACTTTGCAGCCGTAGGCGGCGAGAATGCCCGTGACTTCCTGAAGCTGGTCGTCGGAGAGCGCGCTGACATTCGGGATAATCATGAGCCGGAAAATGGGGCGCGAAGCTAGCCGCCGCCCCCGGAGCGGCAAAGGTTTTCTTCCGCGGCGCGCGCGGCCGGAAAAGAATTGTGCGCCGCGGGGACGGGATTTGCTTTTCACGCTGCGAAACTCACCGCGCATCATGGCCCGCCAAATCAAACTCAACGGACGCGAACTCGGCGTCATGCGCACCATCGGCTTCGGTCTCGGGGCGACCGGCGCGGAAATTCAGGAGCGCACGCAGATCGAGGCGGAGGAACTTTGCGACTTGCTGAATACGCTGCTCGACATCGGCTACCTCGAGACGGCGACGATGCGCGAGCGCGTGCCGTTCGCGGATTACGGGGCGGAGACCTTCGAGATCAATCCGAGCTACACCTCGGACCTCAAGGTCGCGATGCGGCGGTAGCTTCCGCGCCCGCCGGGCTGTGCTCGGCGAAGAGCTGGCGGATGACATCTTCGATCGGCGGCTCCTGCACATTCAGGTCCGTGACGGGGAAACGCCCGAGCACTTCGCGGCAGACTTCCGTCGCGCGCGCCCGCGGCACGCGGAGCTGCACGGTGTGCGCGGTCGTCTCCAAAATCTCGCCGAACGCGCTCAGGTCGCGCGGAGCGGTGTCGCCGAAAGTGAGGCCGAGGATTTTGTGCGTCGCGTATTTTTCGATGACGCGCGCGAGCGGGCCGTCGAAAAAAATCTTGCCGTGGTCAATGATGATCACGCGCGGGCAGAGCGCCTCAATGTCGCCCATGTAGTGGCTCGTGAGCATCGTCACGATGCCGTGGCCGCGGTTGTACTCGCGGAGAAAATCGCGCACCTTTTGCTGCGAAGTCACGTCGAGTCCGATCGTCGGCTCGTCGAGGAAAAGCACCTTGGGCGAATGCAGCAGCGCGGAGATGAGCTCGAATTTCATCCGCTCGCCGAGGCTCAGTTCGCGCACCATCACGTCGAGCTTGTCTTTCACATCGAGCATCTCCGTGAGCCCGCCGACCACTTCGCGGAAACGCTTTTCCGCGATGCCGTAGATCGTCCGGTTCAGCTCCAGCGACTCGCGCGCGGGCAGGTCCCACCACAGCGCATTTTTCTGCCCCATGAGCAGGGAAAATTGCCGCTTCAGCGCGTCCTCGCGCTTCCACGGGACGTGGCCGAGCACGCGCGCGTCGCCGCTCGTCGGGTGCAGCAGGCCGCTGAGCATTTTCAGCACGGTCGTCTTGCCCGCACCGTTCGGCCCGAGGAAGCCGACGAACTCGCCCTCTTCGATCTCAAACCCGACGCCATCCGCCGCGCGCACGTCCTCGTATTCGCGCTTGAAAAGCCCGCGCACCGCGCCCGCGAGGCCGGGGCGTTTTTTGTAGGTGCGGTAGATCTTTGTGAGACCGCTGGCGGTGATCGCGGGCATGGCGTGGCAGTTACGTGAACGCCGCGTGCGAGGGCGAGGGAAAATCGTTGAGGAGCGCGCGCTTCCAGCGCGCGGCGACCCTCGTGTGCCCTGCGCAGGATGCGCACCCGAGTCCGGCAGGATGCCAGACTCTGCGCGCTGGAAGCGCGCGCTCCCCCGAAATCGCTCACGGGAAAATTTCTCAAACATCGTGGTGCAATGCCCGCGCAACTGTGGCAACGAGTGATCGTATGAATATTTCCGGCGAACCCATGCCGAGCAGCCCGAAGAATCCGAAGCAGGACA
>JBBQJR010000322.1:0-3797 GCA_038326125.1 Chthoniobacterales bacterium | reverse complement strand
CGGGATGCGCTGTGCGCGGTGCCGCTTTGACTGCTCCTCGCTCATGGGCTCGTGGAATTTCGTGCGGTTGACACCCTGTGCGACGCAGTTCAGGCGGAAGTTGTCGTGCGCGAGTTCGCGGGCGAGCGCGCGCGTGAGTTGCGGCAGGGCGCCCTTCACGGCCTGATACGCGAGGTTGCCCATCACACCGAGTTTTCCCGCCGTGGAGGAAATCAAAATGATCGCGCCTTCCTTGTCCTTGCGCAGGTGCGGCACCGCGGCGCGCGCGAGGTGATAGACGGCGTGGACATGCACGCTGAACGCCGCGTTCCACGCCTCGGGCGTCACTTCCATGAGCCCGCCGGGCACCGCACCGCCGGCGGCATGAACGACGACATCCAGCCGGCCAAATTCCGCTGCCGCCTGCGCGACGAGCCGCGAGCAATCCTCCGGCACGCCGCAGTCCGCCGGGAAAAATACGCATTGCCGCCCGAGCTTTTCGATTTCGCGCATCGTGTTCTGCGCATCCTCGTCGAGGTGGCGCGAAGAAATGGCGACATCTGCGCCCTCCTTCGCGAAGGCCAGTGCCGTGGCGGCACCGATGCCGCGGGTGCCCCCGGTGATGAGTGTTGCTTTGCCGTGGAGTAACATGGTCGTGTGGGGGAAACGCGCATTCGTGGTTTTCCCGCGGCGAAACGTCAATCGCCGTCTGTTCGCGCACCGCCGCCTTGCCCCGCAAGCCGTGCGCGCCCAAGCTGCGTGGGTGCTTTCCGAAATCGTCCGCCACCTTGAAAAACTGCTGAATCACGCGACGGTCGGCGACTATTCCGGCGCGCATAACGGCCTGCAGATCGAGAGTAGCGGCCGCGTCGCGCGCGTGTGTGCGGCGGTGGATGCGTGCGAGGCCGTGCTCACCGAGGCAGCGAGTGTGCCGGGCACTCTGCTGCTCGTGCATCACGGGCTGCTGTGGGGCGGTGCGCAGACTTTTACCGGCGCGCTTCGGCGGAAGTTGAGCTTGGCCTTCGCGGCGGACCTCGCCGTTTTCAGTTCACACCTGCCGCTCGATCTTCATGCAAAACTCGGCAATAACGTGCTGCTCGCGCGGGCGCTCGGCCTGCGGAAATGCGCGCCGGCTTTTCCGGCAAAAGGCCAGCCGATCGGCCTCGTCGGAGAGGTGAACGTCAGCCGCGCGGAATTTTCCCGCCGTCTCGAAAAAGTCATCGGCGGTGCGCTGAGACTCGCGCCCGGCGGCCCGGCACGCGTGCGGCGCGTGGGCGTGGTCACGGGCGGGGCGGGGGATCTCGTGAGCGAAGCTGCGGCGCTCGGCTGCGATACTTTTGTGACCGGCGAGGGCGCGCACCACACGTTCACGCTCGCGGAGGAGCTTGGCGTGAATCTTTTCTACGCCGGGCACTACGCGACCGAAACCTTCGGCGTGAAGGCGCTCGCGCAGCACGTCGCGCGGAAATTTCGCCAGCCGTGGGAATTCATCCACCACCCGACCGGGCTGTGATTTTCCTCCGATCACTGGCACCTGACGCGTGCCGGGATCACTGCGCGGCGGCGAGCGGCTCGCCGGAGATCAGCGGGTCGCCGTAGCGCAGCGAAGCGGGCAACGGGACAAATTCGCCGATCCAATCCCAAAGCTGCTAGTAGTCCTTGCTCACGTCGCCGGAGAGGCAGTCGGTAATTTGATCCGCGGCTTCCGGGTGGCGCTGCACGACTTCACGGATGGAAAATTTCGGATCGTAAAACGCATGAATCAGCTTGCGCATATTCTCGAGCCCTTCGCGGATCGCCTCACCGTACGGGGCGAAATGCGTGGGCGAAAGATCGCCGCTTACGAGGCCCTCATGCACGGCTTCGCCCGCGAGATGGCCGCACTTCAGCGCGAGCAGCACGCCGCTGCTGAAAACCGGATCGAGAAACGCAAACGCATCGCCGAGCAGCAGCAGCCCCGGCGCGGCGCAGTAGCGCGAAAAGCGCGTGTATTCGCTCGTCAGAAAATATTCACCGGTGCTCGCGCCTTCGCTCAAGTGATCCTTGATCCACAGATTCTCGCCGACCTCACGGTGGAAAATTTCCCGCGGATCCTTCACGCCGCCGCGCGTGAGATATTTCCCCTCCGCGACCACGCCGACACTCACTATGTCGCCGTGCAGCGGGATGTGCCAGAACCAGCCCTTGTCGGGAATCATCGCGACGGTCGTCTGGCCCTCATCAATGCCCGGCTCGCGCTTCGAGCCTTGGTAGTACGTCCACACCGCGATCTTGTTTAGCGACCGATCAGGGATGCGCCAGCCGAGGCGGTTCGCGGTGAAGGCTTCCTTGCCGGAGCAGTCGAGCGTCATGCGCGCGCGCACTTCGTACGTGCGGCCCGTTTTTCGGTCCGTGACTTCGACGCCGATGACGCGGTCGCCGTCCATCAGCAGGCGGTTCACCATCGTCTCCTCGCGCACTTCCGCGCCTTTCTCGCGCGCGTTGTCGAGGAGCATTTGGTCGAATTCCGAGCGCAACACCTGCCAGGTCTGGGCGACGGTCTCGCGGTCGTATCGGTTGAAAAAATAGAACGGCTGCGAGTGTTTTCCATCGGCCTGGACGAAGCTCACGCTGTATTTTTTCACGAAGTGCGACGCCTTCATTTTCGGGATCATCCCGATGCGCTCCAGCGGGCCGAAGGTGAAAGGGATCAGCGATTCGCCGACTCGGTAGCGCGGAAATTTCTCGCGCTCGATGACCAGCACGCGGTGCCCGTACTCGGCAAGGATCGCCGCCGCGCTGGAGCCGGCAGGGCCTCCGCCGATGAGAATGGCGTCGTAGTCGGGAGTCATGATTTGCGCGGGGATTGGAGCCCATCATCCCTCTTGCCCCGCGATAACTGAAATAGACGCTCAGCATGGCACTGATAGCGAACCGCGATAAGCACCGCCGCGGAAGACGGGCGTCCCCGCCTGTCTGGGCAGACAATCCTCCGGCCCGTCGAGACAGACGGGACGGCTGTTTGCCATGACAGCCGGGACGGCTTTGTTCCGGTTCACTGCGCCGTCCATCCGCCGTCAATCACCACATCCGTGCCCGTGATGAAGCCGGCATCATCCGAGCAAAGGTACAGCGCGAGCTTCGCGATTTCCGCCGCCTCGCCGAAACGGCCGACGGGAATCTTTGCGAGAAATTGCGCGCGCAGTTCCGCGTTTTGCATGAGCGGCGTGTTGATCTCCGTGTCGCACACGCCGGGGCTGATGCCGTTCACCGTGATTTTTTCCGCGGCGAGTTCGAGGGCGAGCGCGCGGTTGAAGCCGAGCAGCGCCGTCTTGCTCGCCGAGTACGCGGTGCGACCGGGCAGTGAGATGTGCGACATCATCGAGGTCATGTTGATGATGCGACCGTAGCCGTGCCCGGTCATCAACGGCACGAAGGCGCGGCAGAGCAAAAACACGCTGGTGAGATTCGTGGTCAGGACGCTGTTCCATTCTGCGAGTGTGAACTCGGTGATCGGCTTGCGAATGTTGATGCCGGCGTTGTTGATCAGAATATGCAGCGCGTGGCCGAGCTTGGCGGAGACGGCTTCGCGCAAGTTGGCGACCTGCGTCTCGTCGCTCACATCCGCCACGAAAACTTCCGCAGCCCCGCCGCCAGCGCGAATTTCCTGTGCAACAGCGTTCAGCCTTTCCCCGTCGCGTGAGACCAGCGCGAGCCTCGCGCCGGCGCGCGCGAGCGTGAGCGCCATCGCTTTGCCGAGTCCCCGGCTGGCTCCAGTGATGAGGGCGGTGCGGCCGTTCAATGGTTGAGTCATGGCGTGACGCTATGAGCGCGGCGTG
>JBBQJR010000321.1:0-3810 GCA_038326125.1 Chthoniobacterales bacterium | reverse complement strand
AGGTCGTGGACCTCGCCCGCCAAAACAAGCGCAAGGGCAAGGAAATCGAATATCGCCTGCACCTTTCCGGCGATGTCTCCGTCGAGATGGATCGCGTCCTCATCCGCCGCCTCCTCACGAATGTGCTCGCGAACGCCGTGGATGCCTCGCAGCAGGCCGGCCGCATCGAAATCGAAATCATCTGCCTGCTCAAAACCGACCCCGAGCGCGACTGGTTCCGCGTCCGCGTGACGGATCACGGCAGCGGCATCGGGCTCGAGCATTTGCAGCGCGTCTTCCAGCCGTACTTCACGACGAAAAAAACGGGCGACGAGGACCGCGGCTTCGGCCTCGGCCTCGCGATCTGCCGCAAGATCGCCGCGCTCCACGGCGGCAGCCTCGTGCTTTCCAGCGAAGTGGGGCGCGGCACCGTCGTGATCCTCGACCTGCCGAACCGCCACAAGGCGCTCAGGGCGCCACACCACCCCGTGCTCGCCGCGAGCGCAGCCTGATTTTCCATGCACACCCTCCTTGTCATCACCAGCCAGCCGTCCTTCGCCGCATCCATCGAGGCCGCGCTGAATGCCGGCGCCTACCGCGTCATCGCGAAAGAGGACGCCATCGGCGCGGCCTCGCTCCTCGGCCGCGGCGCGGTGGATGCGATCATCCTCGATCTCGAAACGTCGAATGGCATCAGCACACGGCCCATCGTCGAAGTGCGCTCGCTCGATCCGGATTGCCCGCTCATCGTCTTCGCCGGCGCAGGGCATAGCGGCTGGGAGGAGGAGGCCTATCTCCTCGGCACCGCGCATGTTCTGGAAAAGCCCGTGCGTGCGCGCCTTCTCCATTACCTCCTCAGCCGCGCGCTCTCCGGCACGCCGAGCTTCAGCGATCCCGCGCAGGCGGCGGATGCGGTCTCGCCCTCGCCGCACGTGAACACTTTCGCCCCGCGCCGCGGGCTCGATGAACTCCGCCATTTCTCCTCGCTCCTCGTCCACAGCCTGAATGCCGGCCAGCTCGTGCGCGACGCCGTGCAGCAACTCCGCGAGGCGCTCGGCGTGAACCGTGTCGCCGTCTTCTTGCGCAAAGCCAGCGCGCTCCCGACCGACGGCGCGCCCTCGCCGGACGACCAGTGGCTGCGGCCCGCGCACACCATCGGGCACGACCCCGCGCTCATCGCGCACTTCCCGCTCAGCCTCTCGACCGGCCTCGGCCATCATCTTTCCAAAAATGGCCGCATCCTCCGCGCCGACAGCGTCGAGGTCCGCGGCAGCCGCGAAATCAGCCGCGAATTCCACACCCTCGGCAGCGCCATCGCTCTCCCGATCAACGACCGCGAGGCGCTCGTCGGCGCGCTCCTGCTCGATGAGCGCATCACCGGCGGCACCTTTTCCGACGCGGAACTCGCGCAGCTTTTCCACTGGCTCGAGGAACTCGGCGTCGCCATCCGCAACTGCTGGCGCCACGAGCAGCTCGCCGCCACGCATGGCCTCATTGACGACATCCTCGGCGGCCTCGGCAGCGGCTGCATCGTCGTCGGATCGAATTGCGGCATCCTCCACGCCAACGCCGCCGCGCTCCAATTGCTCGTGCCGGACCGCACCTCCTCGCGACAGATTGATTTCGCCGAAATCCCGCAGCAGATCGGCAGCCTCATTTTTCAGGTCATCCAAAATGGCAAGCCCGCGCCGCCCTTCAAATGGGTCCCGCCCGCGCGTACCGAGGTCTCGTGCCGCGTCACGATCCTGCCCTTCACCGTCGGCGACAACGAGCGGCCCAACGCCGCGCTGCTCGTCCTCGACAACATCACCGAGCACGAGCGCGCCGCGCGCCTCGAGATGGAGGCGGGAAAATTGCGCCTCGTGCGGCAGATGTCCTGGCACCTCGCGCACGAAATCGGCAACGCCGTCACGCCCGTCTCCACCATGCAGCAGCTCCTCGAGATTCAGGGCGACGACGCCGAGGTGCGCAAGGAACTCACCGAAGTCCTCGGCAGCAGCGTCCGCCGCATCTCCCGCCTCACGCAGCAGATGAATTTTCTGAGCCGCGATTGGGATGGAAAAACGAGCGACACCGTGAAACTCACCGACCTCATCGAGGGCGCGTACCTCGACGCGAACAACTACCAGCCGACGAAGACCAAAGTCGCGCTCAACATGGACCGCTTGAAAACGCCGTGGCTCGTCGCCGGCGACACGAAGGCATTGCGCCACGCCTTTTCCGAACTGCTCCTCAACGCGCTCCAGGCCAATCCCGACAACCCGCTTATCACCGTCCGCATCACCGAGACGCCGAATGCCGGCAAGCCCGGCATCGCCGTCGAACTGCAGGACACTGGCGTCGGTTTTTCGCAGGACGTCGCCAACCGCATCGGCGAGCCGTTTCAAAGCACGCGCAGCGTCGGCCTCGGCCTCGGCCTCACGGTCTCGCGCAAAATCATCGAGAGCCACCGCGGCAGCATCGTGATCCCGCACCCCGACAAAGGCCCCGGCGTCATCCGCGTCACCCTCCCGCTTTCCGAGCCGGAGGAGCCACTGCCCACGCTCCCACCCCCTCGAACCCGGGAGCGATCCGCGCGGGAAATTTTGAGTTCTGAGTCGTGAACTTCGGATTCCGGCGGAGTGCTCGCCTCACTGGTTGAGGGCTCTGAGCCGCGGCGAATGGAGCGCCGACAATTCGTCGACCAAAAGGCGCGGGGCGAAAGTGAGGCGTCCGCAATCGCGCTGCGCCCGCTCCCAAAGTCAGTCCCGAAAAGCCACGCACCGCACCCGGATTTGCGCGTGGGCCCGACGAAGCATCGGCCCAAAATTTCACGCCCCGACATTCACCCCTCGTCGCCCCAGCGCCCGAGTCACTCGGAAATT
Source organism: Chthoniobacterales bacterium (assembly GCA_038326125.1). Taxonomy (GTDB): domain Bacteria; phylum Verrucomicrobiota; class Verrucomicrobiia; order Chthoniobacterales; family Chthoniobacteraceae; genus SXWH01. The sequence continues at coordinate 967 of JBBQJR010000321.1, read as the reverse complement.
TTCAGACCGTCTGGAGGGCGACTGCCAAATTTTGAGTTTCAATTCACGATTCAAAACTCAGAATTCAAAACCCATGAAAGCGTTTCTCCTCCTCGCGATCCTCGTCTCCTCCACGCTCGCCTTCGCCGACGACGTCGGCTTGCGCCTGCGCCTCGGCGTCCACGACAAGGAGGCGACGGACTGGAGCGGCACCATCGCCGTCGCGCCGGGAAAAGTGACGCTCATCAGCGGCTGGCGTTTCGCGCAGACCGACAAGGCCGACGGCACCGCCGGCTGGAGCTGCCGCACGCGTCCCTCCGCGCTCGACAAAGTGCGCTCGAACAATCCGCAGCAGCAGCCAAAACGCGCCGCCGCCGTGGCCACCGCGCGCCCGATGTCCGAGAACGGCGTGCTCCTCTCGCTCGCCGACGTGACCGAAGATTCGCAAATCACCGTGAAGCTCGCGCAGGGCGAGATCGTTTTCAAAATCGCCGACGTGCCCTTCGGAAAAATCTCCGAGCAGCTCGCGGGAGCCGTCGAGATCGAGCGCACCGCCGCCACGATGCCGCTCGTGACCGATGCCAAAACGGACGACGATTTTCCGAGCGCCGCCATCGCGCCCGACGGCACCGTGTGGGCCGCATGGCAGAGCTACACGCCCGGCCTCGACCGCGCCGAGCGCGCGAAGAGCTACGACAAGGAGCCCGCCGACATGGCATTTCTCGCGAAGGCCCCCGGCGGCGATCAGCTCTGGCTGCGCAGCGTGAAAAACGGTGTCGCTGGCGAGAGCGTGGCGGTCACTGCGCCCGGCCGCGACATTTACAAAAGCGCCGTCGCCGTGGACGGCCGCGGTGTCGTCTGGATTTTTTGGTCCGAGAATTCCGGCTACAAAGCATTTCCCGAAAATGGAAAACCGAATTTCGACATCTGGGCGCGCTCGCTGAAGGACGGCAAACTCAGCGAGCCGATCCAAATTTCCAATTCGCCC
>JBBQJR010000320.1:0-3812 GCA_038326125.1 Chthoniobacterales bacterium | reverse complement strand
CTCGCGACGGGCAGGCTCAAGGCGGGAGACAAGACCTTCAAGGCCGGTCCGATGGGAGAGTTTGAAATCCAGGGCGACAACATCCTGCTCGGAAAGCCGTTCATTTTTAACAAGGACAACATTGACGGCTTCAACTTCTGACGGAGTGGAACCGCTAATCTGCGCCAATCCCCGCTAATTTCAGAACCGACATTAGCGCTGATGAGCGACGATTAGCGGTTTCCGATTTTGCATCTTATGAAACGCATTTTCTCCTGCGAGTTCGCGATCGAAGTGCCCCACGAACGCCAATCTTACGACAGCGTGAAGCCGGGCATTCGAGCGCCTGCCGGGATCACCGCCGAACGCTGAACCACTGCCTTTCTCTCACAATGAACTTCCTCGCCATCCTGCTCTGCGTCGCGCTCCACACTGAATATCTCGTCAATCCCGACGGCATCGAGACCGCGCATCCGCGTTTGCAATGGCGCGTCGAATCCGCTGAGCACGGGCAGAGGCAGACTGCGTATCGCATTCTCGTCGCTAGCACCGATGCGACACTTGCGCGGGATGAGGGCGACCTTTGGGATACCGGCAAGGTGATGAGCGATGCGACTTCGCAGATTGCGTACGCGGGCAAGCCGCTTGCGTCGGGGCAGCAGTGTTTTTGGAAAGTGCAGACGTGGGGCAAGGACGGCGCTGCATCGAAGTGGAGTGAGCCGGCGAAGTGGAGCATGGGGCTGCTGAAACCGGAGGATTGGAAGGCGCAGTGGATTTCATTCAAGGACGAGACGCCGCTGCCCTCTGCGCACGGGAAGTTGCACCTGCCTCCGGCGCGGTATTACCGAAAGGATTTCGAGGCGCCGCGTGAAGTGAAGCGTGCGACGCTCTACTTCTCGGCTCTCGGTATTGCAGAGCTGCAGCTCAACGGACGCAAAGTCGGTGACGCGTATTTTGAAAGCGGCTGGGCCGACTACGCAAAGCGCGCGTACTACCGCACGCACGATGTCACTGCGCTGGTGAAGCCGGGTGGCAACCGTCTCGCCGCGACCGTGGCTGATGGCTGGTATGCGGGCTACGTCGGCTACGGGCTGCTCGTCGGACGTGGGCCGGATAAGACGGGGCGTAACATTTACGGCAAGACGCCCGCGCTGCTTGCGCAACTCGAGATCGAATATGCCGACGGCTCGCATGAGACAGTCGGCACGGATGCGACGTGGGAGACGAGTGGTGACGGGCCGATCCGTGAGGCGGACCTGCTCATGGGTGAAAGCTACGACGCGCGGAAGGCCGATGAGTCCGCTTGGAAGTGGACGCCGGCGATTCGCGCCGAGGAGAATGGCAGCGTGAAGGCGAAGTTCTTCGAGGTGGGCAGTTCGCATGAGGTCGATCTCGGATTTCAAAAGCCGGCGAAGCTCGTGGCCTACACCGCGCCGCCGATTCGTGTCGTCGAGGAGATCGCGGCGAAGAAGATCACCGAGCCGAAGCCGGGCGCTTACATTTTCAATCTCGGAGAAAACATTGCCGGGGTGATCCGGCTTAAGGTGAAAGGCGCAGCCGGGACCGTGGTTCAAATCCGCTACGGCGAGATGCTCCACAAGGACGGCCGCCTCATGACGGAGAACCTGCGCAAGGCGCGCGCGACCGATTTCTACACGCTGCGCGGCGCTGCGAATGGCGAGACTTGGCAGCCGCGGTTCACGTATCACGGATTCCAATTCGTCGAGGTCACCGGCCTCGCGGAGAAACCCGCGCTCGACGCCGTCACCGGCCTCGTGCTGAGCAACGACACGCCCGCCGCGGGCGAATTCGCGTGCAGCGATTCGGTGATGACGCAGTTTTGGAAGAACACCGTGCGCACGCAGCGTGCAAACTTCATCGAGCTGCCGACCGATTGTCCGCAGCGCGATGAACGACTCGGCTGGATGGGCGACGCGCAGATCTACGTCCGCACCGCGAGCTACAATGCGGATGTCTCCGCATTTTTCACGAAGTGGCTCGACGATCTCGAGGAAGCACAGCGCGAGTCCGGCGCGTATCCCGACTACGCGCCGTATCCGTTCGCGCACGGCGAGCCCGGCGCGACGCACGGCACGGCGTGGACCGATGCGGGCGTGATCGTGCCTTACACGATTTGGAAAGTGTATGCCGACACTCGGGTGCTCGAACGGCACTGGGCCTCGATGACGAAGTTCATGGAATGGCGGCGGAAGGCCGATCCGGAATTGAAAGGCGTGAGCATCGGCAACACGTGGGGCGACTGGCTGAATGTGAACGAGGCGACGCCGATCGAATATGTGGACCTGTGCTATCACCGGCTCAGCGCGATGCTGATGAGCGCGATGGCCGACGCGCTCGGCAAGCGCGACGAAGCGGCGAAGTATCGCGACACCGCCGATGCGCTCGCGAAGTCATTCCGCAGCCAATTCGTGAAGCCGGATGGAAGCCTAACCGTGGACACGCAGACCGCCTACGTGCTCGCGCTGGAAGGCCGCTTTTTCGCCGAGCCCGACGAGACACGCGCCGCCGCCGCGCGTCTCGCGGAAAAGATCGCGCGCAACGACACACGCATGGCCACCGGTTTCCTCGGCACGAAGCCGCTGCTGCTCACGCTTACCGGGAACGGCCAGACCGATCTCGCGTTGCGACTTTTTCAGAGCCGCCGTTTTCCCTCGTGGGGCTACGAGGTCGAGCAGGGCGCGACCAGCGTGTGGGAACGCTGGGATAGTTTTACCAAGGAGCACGGCTTCGACGGCATGACCGGCAAGAACAACGCGGCGATGAATTCCTTCAGCCACTATTCTTTCGGCGCGGTGATGCAGTGGGGCTTCCAAACGCTCGCGGGCATCGACACCGACGGCCCCGGTTACAAGCACATCATCATCCGTCCGAATCCGCCATCCGTCGGCACGACTGCCGCGGCGGGCGAGGCGAAGCCGATTGACTGGGTGAAGGCGCACTACGATTCAATTCACGGCCGCATCGCGAGCGCGTGGCGTGCGAATGGCGCGGACTTCGAGCTGACCACGACGATCCCGGCGAACACGACGGCGACCATTTTCATCCCGGCAAAGGACGCGGCGTCCGTGACCGAAGGCGGCAAGGCGCTCGGCGATGTCGCTGGCGTGAAATTGCTGCGCTACGAAAATGATCGCACCGTGTTCGAGGTCGAATCCGGCACCTACCGCTTTGCATCAAAACGCTGATCCCGCCGTGGATCGCTTCACCTCAATAGACTCCAACATTATGACCAACTACAAACATGTGAACCACCTGTGGGATGACACGAATGCCTCGTCGCTCGATCCCGTCGCCCGCCTCATTTATCGCTCCAACCTGCTCGGCTCCGACCAGCGGATCACGAATACCGGCGGCGGCAACACGTCCTCGAAGATCATGGAAACGGACCCTCTCACGGGCGAACCGGTGGAGGCGCTGTGGGTGAAAGGAAGCGGCGGCGATTTGCGCACGGCCCAGCGCGAGAATTTCTCTTCGCTCTACCAGGACAAGCTCATCGCACTGCAGAGGGTCTATGCCGCGCGCGGAGAGAAGGGCATCAAATCGCAGGCCGAGGACGACATGGTGGCGATGTATTTTCACACGACCTTCAACCTGAACCCGCGGCCGTCTTCCATTGACACCCCGCTGCACAGTTTCATCCCCGGCAAGCATGTCGATCACATGCACCCGAATGCGATCATCGCGGTCGCCGCGAGCAAGCGCTGTCAGGAGCTGACCAAGGAGATTTTCGGCGGCGAAATGGAATACGTGGAGTGGATGCGGCCGGGCTTTGAGTTGGGCCTGGCAATGCAGGAGATCGTTAAAAAGAACCC
>JBBQJR010000319.1:0-3834 GCA_038326125.1 Chthoniobacterales bacterium | reverse complement strand
GAAACTCCCCTGCGACGCGGCGCTCGATGGCCAGCGCAATCGCAGCGAACGCTTTTTCAACAAGATCAAACAGTTCCGCCGCCTCGCCACACGCTACGACAAACTGCGCCGCACCTTCTGCGCGGCCCTTCACCTCGTCGCGGCTTTTCTCACCGCCAAGAATTCGTGAACACTACCTAAAGCGGCTCGAAAACGGGTGGCCGCGGACGCTTCCCGCGGCACGCGGCGGTGAGATCCGGAACACAGTGCTTCCAGCCTATGCGGATCGCGGTCTTCCAGCCTGCGATCCCAAGGCCGTTCAGATGCCTGCCCCGCCGCACAGGCTGGAAGCACTGTGTTCCGCCGCCGAGCCAACCAAGTCAAATCGCCGAAGACCGAAATCGCGCTTCATCCTTCGGCCTTCGTCCTTCATCCTTCCCTGCAGTGCCACGAATTTCCGCCAGCGCCCGTTCCGACCGCCGAGTTGCGCTCACCGCGATGGGCATCATCAGCCCGCTCGGCGCGGGGCTCGCGGCGACGCTCGCGGCGCTGCGCGAAGGACGCGATTGCGTGAGCGAGGTCACTTCGTTTGACGTGGCAAAGTGCCGCTCGAAACGCGCAGGGCAGGTGACTTCGCTGCCCGCGCCGGCATCGAAAAAAGAGGCGCGGCTGCATCGTGCGAGCCACATGATGATTCACGCCATGCGGGAGCTGCTCGCGGGCGATCCGCGCTTCGTGCCGGAGACGATGGTCATCGGCACGACGAGCGGCGGGATGTCGTTCGGCGAGCAATTTTACCGCGCGCAATCCGGCGGCGTGCGGCTGCGCGGACGCGCGTCGCTCGTGGCAAATTACCCGCCGCAAAAAGCGCCGATGGATGCGATGCAGGCCGCGGGTTTCCGCGTGCCGCTGCAGGTCATCGCGAATGCCTGCGCATCCGGCACGAATGCCATCGGGCACGCGTTTCACCTCGTGCGCGCGGGGCTGAAACGGCGCGTGCTCTGCGGCGGCTACGATGCAATTTCCGAGATGGTCTTTGTCGGCTTCGACGTGCTGCAGGCCTCGACGACCGAAAAGGTGCGTCCCTTTGACAAGATGCGCACGGGGCTCGTGCTCGGAGAAGGCGCGGCGCTGCTCGCGCTGGAAGATTTTGCCTCCGCGGAAAAACGTGGCGCGCCGATCCTCGCGGAAATCACGGGCTACGGAATCTCGACGGACAACCATCACCTCACGCAGCCGCACCCGAGCGGCATCGGCCCGGAACTCGCGATGCGCCGCGCGCTCGCGGACGCGGGCCTCGTGCCGGACGAGGTGGATTACATCAATGCGCACGGCACGGCGACGGCGTTCAACGACGCGAGCGAGGGCGCGGCGATTGCGAAGATTTTCGGTGCGCGCGTGCCGGTGAGTTCGACGAAGGCGATGATGGGCCACGCGCTCGGCGCGGCGGGCGCGATCGAGGCGGTGTTCAGCGTGCTCTCGATCCGCGGGGGATTTTTGCCGCCGAACATCAACCTGCGCCAGCGCGATGCCGCGTGGGATTTGAACATCGTGGCGAATGCCGCGCGTGAGGCGCGCGTCGGCTGCGTGGTGTCGAATTCGTTCGGCTTCGGCGGGACGAATGCGAGCATCGTGATTGAGGACCGGAAGACGGGCGTCCCCGCCGGTCAGGGCAGACAGGCCTCCGGCCTGTCCGAACAGCCGGGGACGGCTGTTTGCCGGGACAGCCGGGACGGCTGTCTTCCGGACGCGGCGCGCGATTTTCTGAGTGCGAATATCGCGGGCATCGGCTGCGTGACTCCGCTCGGCGCAAACCTCGGCGAGACGTTGCAGCGGGTTGCGGACGGCGAACGCGCGGCGCTCACGGAGGTGCGCAACACCGAGAATGCGCGCGTGCATTCCGCGATGCTGGTGCCGACGAAATTCACCGCGCATCTCGCTCGCGAACCGCGGCTGCGGCGCGCGAGCGCGATCAGTTTGCTCGCGGAGGCAGCAGGAACGGCGGCCATCGCGGACCGCACCGCGGGTCGCAATGCAGACCGCAGCACGGATCGCGGCGCGGATTTTTCGGCGGCGGAAAAATCGCGGCTCGCGATTGTCTTCGGCGTGTCGAGCGGCGGCGTGCAATACACGCGACGGTTTTACGCGCAGATCGTGCAGCAGGGCGCGAATGCGGCGAGCCCGCTGCTTTTTCCCGAGACGGTGTACAACGCGCCCGCGAGCCATCTCGCCGCGATGCTCGGAGTGGACGGTGCGACGTACACGCTCGTCGGCGATGGCACGGTCGGCCTGCAGGCGCTGGAATTTGGCGCGCAGCTCATCGCGCTCGGCGATGCGGATCAGGTGCTGGTGGTCGCGGCGGAGGAGTTCGACTGGATCCTCGGCGAGGCGCACGCCGCGTGGCGACTCGTGCCGTCGGGTGGGCGTGCTCCGCAGAAAATTTTGCCGCGCGGCGTGCCGCTGGCCGAGGGCGCAGCCGCGGTTTTGCTGAGTCGAGACACGGGAAAAGCGACGGTTACTTTTGCGGAGGGCGGCACGCATTTCTCGCGGGCGGATGCGAGGAAGATGATCGCGGGTGCGCTCGCAGATCTCGCCGTCTGCGGTGCGGCTTCGCGAGCCGGGAGCAGTGCGCCGGATTTGCTCGTGAGTGGTGCAAATGGAACTTGGACGGATGCCGCGATCACCACCGCGCGGGCGGAGAATCCTGCGAGCGCGGATGCGGCTCAGGCCACGGCGATGCTCACGCCAAAATTCGCGCTCGGCGAATGTCTCGGCGCGGGCGCGCTGCTGCAAGTCGTGCTCGCGCTGGGCGAATTGCGTCGCACTGGTGCGCAGCGTGCGCTCGTCGCGGCGCTCGGGTGGAATCAGCAGGCGGCGGCGGGGATGATTGAGCGCGCGGGCTAGGCCGCGCGGCGGTTCGTCATTTCCGCGGCGGGACGGCGAAAATCGGCACGCGGGCGCGGTGCCGCACGGCTTCGATCGTGCTGCCGTGGATGAGGTCGCCGACGAGCCGGTGGCCGTGGGAGGCGAGCGCGATGAGGTCGCAATTTTCGCTGCCGGCGATTTTCAAAATTTGCTCCGGCGGGCTGCCCATCGCGAGGCGCACGGAAACGGTCAGGCCGGCGTCGGCGCGCAGGCGGGCGGCGGTGTCTTCGAGGTAGCGGCGGTCCTCCTTGATCTCTTCGGACTCGGCGAGGCTGAGCTGATCGAAATTGCGCGCGACCCAGCCGTCGGCGACGTGGAGGAGGAGGAGTTCGCTTTTCAGCAAACTGGCGAGCTGGACGATCGTCGGGAGGAGTTCCTGATCCGAGACGGTGGTGTCGAGCGCGACGAGGATTTTGCGATACATGGCGAGCGGCTAATTTCCGGGAACGGGGAGGCGGAGGAAACGGTAGAATGACTGGAGCAGCGCGTCGGGCAGCAGGTTGTCGCAAAGATATTTGACGTTCAGCGTGATGATGATCGCGGCGGTGCTCCACCCGAGAATTGTGATCCAGAGCGGATTTGCGAAGCGGCCCATCTTCGCCTTTTCGCCGGTAAAATGAAGCAGCGGCCAGACGGCGAAACCAAGTTGCAGGCTGAGCACGATCTGGCTGGCCACGATGAGCTGCGTGGTCTTGCTCTCGCCAAAAAGGCCGATGACGACGACGGCGGGAACGATGGCGATGAGCCGCGTGACGAGCCGGCGCACCCAGGGCGTGAGGCGAAAATTCAGGAAGCCCTCCATCACGACTTGGCCGGCGAGCGTGCCGGTGAGCGTGGAATTTTGCCCGCTCGCCAGCAGCGCGAGCGCGAAGAGCGTGCTCGCGACGCCGACGCCGAGCACGGGGCTGAGCAGCTTGTGCGCATCCTGGA
>JBBQJR010000318.1:0-3836 GCA_038326125.1 Chthoniobacterales bacterium | reverse complement strand
AGTCCGGCTGACGATCGCGAAACGGCAGCAACGCCGCCGCGCACAGCCGCCCCTTCGTCTGGTGATCCACGAGTTCCTCCTCGCTGGTCCACGCCCACTTCGTCTCCCGCCAAGTCGTCTGCGGCGTGAGGTCTTCGGGTTGGGAAATGAGCGGCTTCATCGCGAGCGGATCGGTGCGCAGTTCACGCGCCGACCTGTTTTTTGATTTCCTTGAGCCGCGCAAATTCGGGGCGCGTTTTGTAAAATTCGTCGAGCGGGTAGCAGCCGCTCACGAGGCCGTTGCGCGGCGCAGTCGTGCAATCGCTGAAGGTCCGGCAAATCGTTTTTTTCTCGAGCGGCCTGCCCGCGATGGCATCCGCAAGCATGGCGGGATACGAGAGCACGGCGCGCCCGAGCCCGATGGCGTCCGCCCAGCCGTTGCGGATCACCGCGGTCGCGACCTGCGGCAGAAATTCCTGCAAATACGTGTAGCCCGAGCCGATGACATACAGCCCCTCTGGCGCGCGCGATTTCACCTCGCGCACGGCGTGAATTTGGCGCGCGACATCAATGAGCGGATCACACGCAGGCTGGTAGCCATCGCTCGGCGGGAAGGCCGCGGGGCGCTGGAGATGCGGCGTGTAGTACGGCGATCCCGCGGTGGTGTTCAGCACCTTGATGCCGAGTTCACCGCACAGCGCGACGAAGGCGTGCGTCTCCGTGAGATCGATTTCGGTCGGATCGTTTTCGTTCACGCCGAAGCCGTAGCGATACGGCAGACACGCGGAGAAATCTTCCGGGATGCCCGGCCCGAGCTTGCCCGGCTGCGAGCGCGCGGGGTCGGGGCGATGCGGCACTTTGTCGAAAAGGCTGAGGCGCACCCCGAACTCGATCGGGTTTCCATCCGCGCGAATCCCCGCGACGATCTCCCGCAGCACGCGCGTGCGATTTTTAAAAGTGCCGCCGTATTTTCCCGGCCGCGTGTGCGCGCCGAGAAACTCGTGCAGCAAATAGCCGTGGCAGTGCTTGAGGTCCACGAAGTCCGCGCCCACTTCCCAGGCGATCCGCGCGGCGCACACGTAGCAGGCGACGAGCTCCTCGATCTCGCTGTCGGAAAAAACCTGCGCGTCGCTGGTGACATTGAATTTGCGATCCAAAATCGGATGGCGAAAGGCCACGCGCGATTCCCACTGCTTGTTGTGCGGGCGGCAAAAGCGGCCCGAGTACGTGAGCTGAAAACCGATGACGAGGTCGTCCGTCGTGCCGTATTTCTCCGTGTGCGCGCCTTTCAAAATGCCGACGAGTTCCGCAAGGCTCGCACGGTTTTCCTCGCAGATGATGAGCTGATGCGGATTGGCGCGCCCGTCGGGCCGCACGGCCATGGCCTCCGCGCCGCAGATCATTTTTGCCCCGCTCTCGCCGAAGCGCCGCCAGCGCCGGCGCATCTCGTCCGTCACCCCGCCCGTCGTCGTGCCGTCCCAGCCCTCCATCGGGTGGATGACGATGCGATTGCCCGGACGCTTGCCATTGATGATCACTTCCGCCGCCTCCGCGAGCGGCGACGGTCCATCGCCCAGCGCCTCGGCAGGAAGCTCGATGCCGAGTGCAGTGCACACCGCGTGGAAGTCTGCGAGCGACTTCACAGCGCCGAGACGAACGAGAGTGACGGATGCGGGTGTGCTCATGAGAGGCGACAGTGAAGGGTCTTTTGCCGTGGTCGTAAAACTGTCGTTTTTTTAGTGGTCACGGAAGACACGGAAGGAAACGAAAATGCTGCGCGTGCATCAGACTGCCGCACGAAATTTTTCACGCGCTGCGAATCGGCGTTCAGGATGGGAGCAGACTTTTCAAAGTCTCCGCCATCGTGCGCTGGCGCAGCTGCACAAATGCGCGCGCCTTCGCGGCCTTCGCCTTCGCGCCGACGGGATCCTGCGCCATCGCGAGCACGGCGGCGGCGACACGCGCGACGTCACTTTCCTGATCGAGATCGAAGAGCCAGTCGCCGAGGCCGATGTCGCGCCACATGATGCCCTTGCTCGTCTGCTCCGCCCAGCGGCAGACGATGGCGGGGATGCCGTTGCCGATGCACATGATGGGCGAATGCATCTCGTGGCCGAAGAGCCCCGCGCTGCGGCGATACGTGCTGAGCGCCTCGCCGGTGAGCCAGTAATTTTCGCGCCACACGCAGCGCGCGCGGATGTCGGCGGGAAGCTTGTCGAGGAGCATTTCCTTGTTCACCGCCATCTGCGTCTCGTCCTCGGGGCAGAGTAAAATTTTGAGGTCGGTGTTTTTCACGACAGCGGTGATCGCGTCGCGCAGCGGTTTGCAGTCGTGCTCCTTCATCGCCTCGTTGCGCGCGTGCTTCACCGCGTCGGGTGCGGCGTGCTTGCTCGGGATCGTCCAGTACGGCGTGTAGCGCAGGCGCGGGATGCAGCAGAGAAATTTTCCGTCTTCGAGCGCGTGCGCTTTCAGAAAGGCATCGGCCTTCGCGTCGTCGCGCAAGTCGGTGGCAAATGCTCCGTCCGGGCCGAACTCCATGACCGGCGACGTGCAGCCATTCTTCTTCGCGAGCGCGAGCGAGACAGAGTCGCGGAAGAAAACGAACTTTGCGCCACTGAGCACCGCGATGGTCTGCGCCATCGCGCCTTCCGAAGTCGGCTTCGTGGACACCGAACTCTGCGCGGGGAGCGTGATGCCGAAGACGCCGTACGGCTTGCCCGTTTCCTTCGCCCAGCGCGCGACTTCCTTTTCGCCGACGAGCGATGGCCCCGAGCCGTGCAGCAGGAAATCGCACTCGGCAAACGCGGCCTTCTTCGCCTCCGCGTCCTTGAGGATGATCAGCTTCGGAAAACGCGCACGCAAGATTTCCTCCACGCCGTTGTCCACGCTGCTCGGCCACAGGCGCACCGCCGCATCGGGCAGATACTTTTCCAAAATCGCGAGCACACCCGGCGTGTGCGCGATGTCGCCGATATTCACCGTTTGCCACGACGAGCGGAGCACGATGCGCGGCGCGCGTTTCGTTTGTGCGGCGAGGTGCGGTGCAAGGGCGGTGGCAGTGAGCGCGGCGGCGGAGTGTGTGAGAAAAGTGCGGCGGTTCATTTTGGCGGGAGTGGGATTTTGTCGGCGATCGGGATTTCGCCGCGCAGCATTTTCGCTCCGAGGCCGGTGAGCCGGAGATAGAAGTCGCTCGGCAGTCCTTCGTAAGTGACGAACTTCGCGCCGCCGCCCGGGGGCACGTCGTTCGTGCATTTGAAAATCGCGGTGGCCTCGTCCACTTCGTCGAACATCGCGACGTAGATCATCTCCGCGCCCGCGCGTTTTGCGGCGACAAATTGCGACCAGAGGAACTCGCCCTTGCGGCGCGGGATCGCGTCCAGCGGGCCGCCGTGCATGTTGGCCCAACTGAATCCGGGGAAGACGACGGGCAGATAGTCGAGCTTCGCCTGCGCGCACCATGCGAGGTCGAGGCTCAGAAATTTCTCCTCGTGCCGCGCCACCCCAGCCGCATCACGGTAGCGCCCGACGGTCCACGGGCTCACGACATCGGCGAGCTTCAGCACGTCGTGCAGCGCGGGATCGTTCGCGGCGTCGTTCTTCGATTCGCGCCAGTGCGTCGGCACGCCGAGCATCACGGAGCAGCCGTCCATTTTCAAAAACTCCACCAGCTCGCGGCACTCGCTGAGCGTGTATTTTCGATCGTCGCTGAAGCCGACGCCCCACACGGCCACGAGCGGCTTCCCGCGATGGCGAAGGTACGCCGCACTGTCCGTTACGTGCTGGCCGGTGCGCAGCGCGCGCCAGTCGTCCATCACTTCGCGGATGCGCTTCGCGCCGAGACCGCTGAGATCGTACAT
>JBBQJR010000317.1:0-3839 GCA_038326125.1 Chthoniobacterales bacterium | reverse complement strand
ATTTCAACTACGTCGGCGACTCGATCCTCGGCCACAAGGCGCACCTCGGCGCGGGCGCGATCCTCAGCAACGTGCGCCTCGACCGCGGCGAAATCACGGTGGCGGTGGACGGCGGAATGATTCCGACCGGGCTGAAAAAATTCGGCGCGATCGTCGGCGACCGCGCGGAGATCGGCTGCAATTCCGTGCTGAATCCCGGCTCGATCATCGGCCGCGATGCGATCATCTGGCCCGGCATGCAATGGTGCGGCGTCTGCCCGGCCAACAGCATTGCCAAAATGCGCACGGCCTTTGAAATCCTCGCGCGCCGCCCGCCCGTGGACGGACGCTGAGCGCGCGGATTTTTTCCCGCGAAACCCTTGCGCGCCGAAGCCGCCTGCGTATAACCACCACCCCTCGCTGAGACCGGGTAGATACCGAAGTGGACAAACGGGGCGGACTGTAAATCCGCTGGCTTACGCCTTCGATGGTTCGAATCCATCTCTGCCCACTCCCTCTCAAAAGAGGGAGACTTCCCCGCGGACATGCGGACGGGTTGGCCTTGAAAAGCACGGTCATCTTCTACGGCGGAGCATCCTAAATCCCAGCGGCACCCAGAGCGGTTTACAAAAAAATGCAACCGCATTCCAAGTTCCGAGTTTCGACTTTAGTCCGTCGCAGGCGCGTTGCGTACTGGGATGCATCTCGGACATGGCGATGCCGCTCCGCGGAGCCAAAATTGGAACGTGGAACTCGGAAGTCTCGCGGTGGCTGCGACATTTCGCAGTCCGATTTAGCGAACGCCCAATTCCCGCGTTAATCAGGACGGCAGGAATGGAAGGATGGCGTGCAAGTGGAAGGGGCGTCCCGCTTCCATTTTCCTGATTTCATGGTTTCCAAATTCAAAATAGGACACTGCCCGTTACCCGGATTTGGATTGTGAGTCACTGAACGCGGCATAACTTTGCACTTGATGCCCTCTGCCCCCCGACGCGCACTCCACCGATTCATGGATGAAGTCGGCTCCGTGGATGCCGTGGGCGTCGAGGAGCGCGTGGCGAAGTATGCGACGCGGAGCATCAAGAAAAAGTCGAAGCTCTTCGGCCTGAAGCTCGCGGTCTCGATGATCGATCTCACGACGCTCGAGGGCAAGGATACGCCGGGCAAAGTCGCCTCGCTCTGCCGCAAGGCGATCACGCCGCACGAGGGCGCAGAGGTGCCGAGCACGGCGGCGGTCTGCGTGTATCCTGCGATGGTCCAGCACGCGGTGCGCGGCGTCGCTGGCTCCGGGGTGAAAGTGGCATCGGTCGCGACGGCATTCCCATCGGGGCAGGCACCGCTGAAGACGCGCCTCGCGGATGTGCGCGCGGCGGTCGCGGAGGGCGCGGATGAAATTGACATGGTGATCAACCGCGGGGCGTTCCTCGCGGGCGAATTCGCGCTCGTGCAAGACGAGATAGCACAGGTCGTCGAGGCGTGCGGCGACGCGACGCTGAAGGTGATTTTCGAGACGAGCGAACTGGAGACCTACGACAACATCCGCGCCGCATCATTCCTCGCGATGCGCGTGCTGCGGCCCGGCGATTTCATCAAGACGAGCACGGGCAAGACCTCCGCGAACGCGACGCTCGGCACCAACCAGGTGATGATCGAGGCCATCCGCGATTTCTATCTCGAAACAGGCATCCCCATTTCCATGAAGCCCGCCGGCGGCATCCGCACGGCGAAGCAGGCGCTGCACTTCCTCATCGCGATCAAGGAGACGCTCGGCGACGCGTGGCTGAACAATTCGCGCTACCGCTTCGGTGCATCGTCGCTGCTGAACGATCTGCTGCGGCAAATCGAAAAGGAGCGCACCGGCGCGTATCAGGCGCCATATGTTTTCAGCGACGCGACGGAGGGATACTGACCAGGACAATCGCATCAAAATGCTGCGCAATTCCGAGGAGGAAATCGTCGGAGAATGGAAGGAGATGTCTGCGGCGGTCTCAACGTCCAACATCCAACGTCCAACGCTCATCTTCCAAAGAAAGCAATGCTTCGCGGTCCGGATTCCGCCCTTGGACGTTGGACGTTGGACGTTGGGCGTTGAAAAGCCTTCCCGGCGTTTTGAGGCGATTACCGTGGGAATACTGACCCCTCGACATCGCGAGGCGCACACTTATCTTTTTCAAGCCATGATCACCGCCGCACGAAAGAGCCCGCCGCGGGAGCTGTCCCGTTTTTTTGAAAACGGCGACATGCTTACGCTCCCCGAGTTCCTGCGCCGCTACGATCTCATGAACGTGAAGCGCGCCGAGCTAATCGAAGGAGTCGTCCACATGCCATCACCAGTGAGAATAATGAAACACTCCGCGCCGGACGGCCTCGTGCATATCTGGCTCGGCACCTACGCCGCCGAACACGGTCTGGAGATGTATCCGAACGCCACCGTGCTGTTCGACGCCGAGAACGCGCTGCAGCCGGATGCCATCCTGTGCTCGACGCCGCGCAAAGGCGGGCGCGTATGGATCAACCAAGACGATTTGCTCTGCGGCGCGCCGGAGATGGTCGTGGAGATTTCCGCCAGTTCAGTGTCCATTGACTTGCGCGACAAGCTGCGCGTCTATCGCCGCAACGGCGTGAGCGAGTATGTCGTCTGGCGCACGGAGGATCGCGAGATTGACTGGTTCGTGCTCGAAGACGGGCAGTATGCGAAGCTGGCCGCCGACCGGCACGGCCGCATCCACAGCCGCATCTTCAAGCGCCTAGTGCTCGACACGAATGCTGCCCTGAAGATGGACAAGGCAAAGGTGCTCGCCGCGCTAAGGCGCTGACTGTTTTTTCCGAGCCCAGCGCAGCCATGCCAGATGCCCCGAAAAAAACTCCGAGCTCTGCCAAACACGGCGATGCGGGGCTGAACAACTCGCGCTACCGCTTCGGCGCATCGTCGCTGCTGAACGATCTGCTGCGGCAGATCGAAAAGGAGCGCATCGCCGCGTATCAGGCACCGTATGTTTTCAGCGATGCCACCGAGGGGTATTGAAACGTTAGCCGTCTCCGCCAGTCGTCCATGAATGCATTAAAGCGAATCATTCTATTCCTCGTGTGTTTTGTCGTCATTGCGTCGGTGGCTTTCATCATCCTAGGAGCGATTGTCGGTGCCGCAGCGGTCCGCGACGCGGGGAACGCGGCAAGTGCAACCGAACTCGCCGGGGTGGCCGGACGGGACTTTGGATCCCGCTATGGCTTACTCATCTGGCTTGGCTCACTCGTGCTTTCTGCCGGAATCGCCTTTCGTTGGATCGGCGCTATCATTGCGGCCGCGACTGCCGCACTCATTTATTTCTCCACCGGTAAAGTCACTCGTTCGCAGAAGCCTGTTACGCAAAGCGTACCCACACCTTCTACAGCATTGCCACAACCGAACGGAGCGAACGTGGCCCAACAGCGCGCGATTCAGTTATACCCGGAACTCGGCATCATGAACTCGCCACTTAACCAAGAGTTTGTGAGGCGATACCGCAAGTATCAGCTCGAAAACAAACGCTATTTCGATGATCCTGAGTGGCCCACCGCGTTGGCCAAGGAAAGCAAGGATGCGCTCATTCACAAATAACCATCTAAGCCTACCCATGCGCTGCAGCCAGTGGGCGGGACATGCGTTGTAGTCTCGGATGTCCGACTAATCAAGAATCCAGCCTGAAACTCATGCCAAAAGCCCCCGCAAAAAAAACTGCTGCACGCCGCATTTCGTCGCGCGGACTTGTCTTCGGCGACCTGTGGGAATTTGATCCCGCGCCGGAGACGGCGGACCCGAAGCTGAAGAAACGCTACGACCTTTTCATCGGCGGCGAATTTGTCGCGCCGAAGGGCGGGAA
>JBBQJR010000316.1:0-3853 GCA_038326125.1 Chthoniobacterales bacterium | reverse complement strand
GCGACCGGCCTGCAGGTGCAGATGAAATGGCCGAACGACCTCCTCATCGTCGGCAAAAAAATCGCGGGCATCCTCACCGAATGTTCGAGCGACAGCGCGCGCGGGATGTTCGCCGTCGTCGGCATCGGCGTTAATGTGAACCACGAAACGATGCCCGCCGAACTTATCGATCGCGCCGCGTCGCTCCGCATGGTGACCGGTCGCACGCTCGATCGCAGCGCGCTCGCCGCGGCCCTCGTCGCCGAACTCGCCGCGCGCCTCCCGGATGTCGCCGAAAATTTTTCCACGATCCTCGCCGAGGCCGCGCGCCGCAGTTCCGTTCTCGGAAAATGGGTCCGTCTCGACGCGGCAGACGTCTCGTTCGAGGGCCACGCGGAAGCTCTCGATGCCGAGGGCAACCTCCTCCTCCGCCTCGCCGACGGCACGCTCCGCCCGATGAGCGCAGGTGAAGTCAGCACGCAGCCGGCCCGCCCGCAGCCGTGAAAAATCAGGCGGTAATTTTCCCCGGATCCATCCGTATTTTTCGTGCCCCGCGAAATTCTTCGATAAAAACCTGTGGAACGCCGCACCGCGCACACGGACTGCTATTCACCATCCCGAACCAACGATGATGCAACTCGTCTTCTCAGAATTCCAGGATCAGCTCGTGCGGGGCGTGGCGCATCGGATGAACAACATCCTCTCGCTTTTCCACGGCTATCTCGGGCTGCTCATGGACGAGCGAAAGCTCGATCCCGTGATGCAGGAAGGCCTCACGCGCATCCGCGCGGGCGCGATCGAGGCCACGGACCTCATGGAGCGCATCAACGCCATCAGCCGCCCCGCCTCATGCTCGCAGCGCGCAATGGAGCCCGCCGATTTTTTCCGCCAGATCGCGCCGACGCTCGACCGCCTCCGGACGCCGAAAGTCCAAATCACCGTCGAGTGCCCCGCCGGCCTGCCTCCGATGTTCGTGGATGCGTCGCGCATGAAACTCGCCATCGTGGAACTCGTCCGCAATGCGTGCGAGGCCAGCGCGACGAAAGTGACCGTCCGCCTGAGCGCCGAGCGCGGTGCCGCGCAGCCCGAGCTTTTTTCCGGAACCACGAGCGCGCCCGACGCGGAGTGGCTGAAAATCGAGGTGATCGACAATGGCGCGGGCATCCGCGATTCCGGCGCGACACGGATTTACGAGCCCTTTTTCTCGACGAAAAAAACGCCCCACGCCAGCGGGCTCGGCCTCGCGGTCGCGCTCGGCTGCGCGCAGCAATTTGGCGGCACGCTCACGCATCGCAGCCACAAAGGCGGGACGATTTTCGCGATGTCGCTCCCCGTGCGGACTCCGCTGCAGGTCAAAGCCGTGGCGTGATGTCGGAAAAGTAGGCGGGGTTTTTCAACCTCGCGCGGGAGATGGGCGGAGGTGGCGGGAGGGCGCGGAGCACAGGCGCGTTTCGGCGACCCCGCCGTTCCGGTCAGCGCTTCGACAGCGAGGCCGTCGCTCCGGCCTTCTTCGCCGCCTCGTAATCGGCGCGGAGTTTTTCCGCCGCCGCCTTTGCCGCCTCGAGATCCTTCGCGCTCGCGGGCGTCGCACGCTCCGCGTCCGCCTTCGTCTTCAGGGCCTCTTTTTCCATCTGCGCGATGCGGCCTTTCAATTCCGCCGACTGCTTTTTCGCCTCCTCGATTTCCAGCTTCGCCATCGCGAGGGCCTTCTCGGCGGCGGGCACTTTGCGCGCCGCAAGCCTAGCATCCGTCTCCGCCTTTTTGACCGTCTCGGCCAGGGCCTCTGGCACCGGGCTTTCGCCGGGTTTTGCCGTCTGCTTCGTCTTCGCGGCTTCGAGCGCCACGCGCGCCGCCTCCGCAGCCGGGCGCAAAGCCTGCCGCGCATCATTCGCCTTCGCATATTCGGGCGTGCCCATCGCGAATTTGTCCCGCTCCTCTTTCAGTTTCGCGCGCTGGGCGTCGAGCGTGTCAAATTTTTTCTGCGCCGCATCCACCTCGACCGCGATGGCTTTGATCTCGTCGGCGAGCTTGCCCTCCGGCGCCTTCGCCTTCGCATCGGCGACGGCCTTTTCCGCGGCGGTCTGCACGGCGGCGGCGGCATCGGCGTCCTGTTTCACTTTTTGAAATGCGGCCTCTTTTTCCGCGACGATCTTCGGCGCGTCGGCGATCGTTTTGTCCGCGGCGGCGATGCTCTGCTTCGCGAGTTCCACCGGGCGGAACGCGTCCTTCGCCGTCGCGTTCAGGTCGTCGTGCCGCGCCTGTTTTTCGGCGACGGTCTGCTTCGCGTTGAACACGATCTGGTAAAGTTGCGCGCGTTTCCAGTGCGCGATCGTTTTCTGCGACGCCGCGAGGCGCACGGTCGCCGCGTCCAGTTCGGCCTTCGTGCGCGCGACCGCCTGCTCGGGCTCGCTCGGCGGCGGATTCGCTACCGCCGCTTTCGCCGCGGCGAGATCCGCCTCGATTTTCGTCAGCTCATTTTTCTTCGCCTGCACGGCCTCCGTCGCGCGCGCAAATTCCGGCGTGCCGTCCTTGAATTTCGCGCGCGCGGCGCGCAGCGGTTCGACCTGCGCGGCGACCCCGTCGTGTGTTCTCTGCAGCGTCGCGACCTTCGCGATCATTTCCGGCGACGCCACGCGCGGCGCGGGCTGCTGCAGCTTTGCGATTTCCGCGGAGATGGCCTGCACGGCTTTCTCCGCCTCCGCGACCTGCTTCGGCGCGGCAGTCCGAATCCGGCCAGCTTCGCTCATCGCTTTCTGCAATTGGGAACGCGTTTCCTCAACCGACTTTTGCGCGGCGGCGACGGCAGCTTTCGCGGCGTCCACTTTGTCCCGGCCCGGCGGCACCGGCACGGCTTCTGCCGCGCGCTTCGCATCGGCGACCGCCTTCTCGCCCTTCGCGATTTGCGGATCGAGTTCCTTCGCGTGCTGCTCGCCTTTGGCAAATTCCAGCGTGCCTGCCGCGGTCTTCGCCAGTGCCTCCGTGCGTCGCGTGTGATCCGCCTTCACGCGATCCAGCGCGCCCTGCGCCTGCGCTGCCGCGGCCTCCGCATTTGCGCGAACCTTCGAAGCTGCCGCGGTCTCGATTTCCGTCGCGCTCTTGCGCGCCGCGGCGAGTGCGGCCTGCGATTTTTCACCCTGCGCCTTCAGTGCGTCCGCGACTTTTTCCGCATTCGCCGGCGCGGCTTTCGCGGCCTCCGCGGCCTGCGTCGCGACCGTCTTGCGCTGCTCGGCAGCGGCGAGGCCGGCCTTGCGTTTCGCCTCGGCGGCATCCGCTGCGGCCTTCGCGCACGCCTGGGCATCACTCACATTTTTTTGCAAAGTCGGCAGCGCCGCTTGCGTCTCGGCCAGCGTCTTTTCCGCGAGCGCAAGCTGCTCGGCGATGCCCGGCGGATTCGCCGTGAGCGTGCCGAGTTTTTTCCCGTCCATCGCGAAGACGCGGATATCACCGGTCCAGTCCGCCGCGATCACGCGGTCGCTGTTCAGCGCGCAGAGCAGCGCGAGATCGCCGAACGCTTCGGTCGCGATGATCTGCTTTCCCGTCGCATCCCAGACCTTCGCAACCTTGTCGCGCCCGCAGCTCACAAGGCGGCCATCGGGTGTGAAATCCACCCACAGCACACCGCCCGGATGCGCGGCCCAACTGCGAATTTCCACGCCATCCTTCACATTCCACAGCGCGATTTTTCCATCCTCGCTCGCGCTCGCGAGCACGCCGGGCATGAAGGCGAGCGCCTTGCATGCGACCTTGTGGCCGGCGAGCGTGTTGAACGGCTTTGGGTCCGCGCCGGCTTCCCAAACTTCCACGCCGCCGTTGCGATCCGCCGTCGCGAGAAATTTCCCATCCGGGCTGTACGCGATCGCCGTGATCCACTCAG
>JBBQJR010000315.1:0-3862 GCA_038326125.1 Chthoniobacterales bacterium | reverse complement strand
GCCGCTGAAAATCGGCGATCCGCTGGAGGATGCGGCACCGCTGCCGCCGATGCCGAAGGTCCGGGGTGGGAAGAATGCGCCGCCGGTGGATCCGAGCGATCCGCTCGCGAGCGTGAAGCAGCGGCTGGCGGATTTGGAGTCGCAGCTTTCCGAGGCGACGGATCGGCTGCGCGAGGAGCAGGCGAAAAATTCGAAGATGACGAAGGACATGGCGGACGCCATCGATGCGAAGGCGAAGGCGGAGGGGGCGCGGAAGGAGGCGCTGAATTTGTCGCAAGTGTACAAGAAGAGTTTTCTGGAACTGAAGGAAAAGGGCGACACGAACGGCGAGCGCGCGAAGGAACTTGAGGCGAAACTTTCCGCCGCGAATTTGTCGGCGCTCGACCGGCAGGCGGAGCTCGATGCCGCGGAGGAGCGCATCAGCCAGTTGCTTGGGCGGACGCGCGCTTTGTCGAGTGTGGCGAGGGAGGCGGGCACGATGCCGGCGCAGGTGAAGGCGCTGCAGGCAAAGCTCGACGCCGAGCAGAAAACCACGACGCAGCAGGCGCAGGCGGCGAAGCAGCGCGAGGGGGATCTCAAAAATCAAATCGCGGCGCTGAACAAAGAGAAGATCGACACCGGGACGATGCCCGTGGAATTGAAATCGCTGCAGGCGAAGCTGGATGCAGAGCAGAAGACGGCGGTGGCCGAGGCGGCGAAGGCGAAGAAGCGCGAGGACGATCTGAAGGGCCAACTCGCCTCGATCACGAGGGAGCGCAACGACGCGCGCGAGGAACTCGTGCGGCTCCGGGAGCTGAACAAGCAGACGGACAAACTGATGGCGGACAACGCCGGCCTTTTGAAAAAACTCGGCGAGGCGGAGAAGCAGATCCTCACTTTCAAATCCACGGGCGGTTCGCGGGATGCGCAGCTCGAGTCCTTGCGCAAGCAGGTGGCGGACACGCAGACGGCGCTCGTTTCCTCGGATGAAAAGAACAGCACGCTGCAGGTGGAAATCAGCGAGTTGCAGAAGAGGGTGGGGGACTACTCGAAGCAGATCAGCCAGTTCAAGGCAGACAAGACGGCGAGCCTCGAGGAGAAGAAAAAAATGGAGGACGAGAACCGGCTGCTGCAGGGCATCGTGATGCGCGTGCTGCAGGAGGATGCGAACCGGGCGCAGCGGAAAAAGATGATCCAGAGCGAAGTCGGCAAGCTGCACATCCAGTCCGATGCGCTGTTGCGGCAGATCAATTTCCTCAGCGAGCCGGCGGTGAAGCTGACGAATTCCGAGCGGAAACTTTTTAAGAAGCCCGTTTTCGATGTGCAGGATCCGAACACGCTCGTCGCCGTGAAGACGGACACGCTCCCGGGGTCCGAAGTGCCGCCGCCGGCGACCACGGAAACGGTGAAACCCGCGACCGAGCAGCCGGAGAATTTGCCCGCGCCGCAACCGCCGGAAGCGACGGAGCCCGCCAAGCCTGCGGGCGATATGGCGAAGCCGGAACCGCCTTCGCGCGGCAAGAAGAGATCCGCCGACGACCTTCCGGTGAAGGAAACTGCCGCGGCCAAATCCATCGAGAGCACGGCGACGCCGGCGGTCCCGAGCACCTCGGGCGCGAAGCTTCCGGCCGAGGTGAGGCCGCTGGCGGAAAAGGCGAAAGTGGCTTTCGATAGCGAGAAGTTTGGCGACGCGGAAAAACTCTACGTTAAGACGCTGCAGCTTGCGCCAAACAACGTTAATCTGCTCGCTAACATTGCGGTAACTCAGTTCCGCATGGGCAAGTTTAAGCAGGCGGAGGAGAGTTTCAAGAAGGCCCTCGCCATCGCGCCGGAGGACGCCTTTTGCTGGTCCACGATCGGCATTGTCTATTACAGCGAGGAGAAATTCGACGACGCGGTGAATGCGCTGACGAAGTCGCTCGCGATCAATAATAAGAATCCGACGGCGCACAATTACCTCGGCATCACCGCGGCGCAGAAGGGCTGGCTGGAGGCGGCGCAAAAGGAATTGGAAAGCGCGATCCAGCTCGATCCGAAATACGCGGACGCGTGGTTCAATCTCGCGGTCACTTTCACGACGAAGCAGCCGCCGGACTTGGAGGAGGCGCGGAAGGCTTACAAAAAGGCGATTGAACTCGGCGCGGGAAAAGATCCCGCGATGGAGGAGCTGCTCAACAAGCCCGCGCTGCCAAAGTAGCGGCGGCCGCTCGCGAGGCGGAAACGGAGGCGTGGACGGCAGCCATGCCGCGCTCTCCCGAGCGCGCCTACGATGAAGTCCGAACGGTGCGCGAAGCGCTTTTCCTAACCGTTTTTCGGGAGTGGATGAAGCGCATTACTTCGCGAGGAAAAAGCCGCGCTGCCGCTCGGTGATTTCGTGGCCGAGGCGCTCCAGCACCGCAAGCAGGTCTTCCCACACGCGCCGCTTGTTGGCCATCTGCTCGGCGCTCGGACGCAGCAAGTATGACGGATGGAAAGTCGGCATGAGCGGGATGCCGTGAAACTCCTGCCACGTCCCGCGCATTTTCGTGATGCCGACTTTTGGCAGGCCGAGCAATCCCTCGACGGCCGTGCCGCCGAGCGCCACGAGCACCTTCGGTCTGACGATTTCGATTTGTTGGAGAAGGTACGGTTTGCAAACTTCCATTTCCGCCGGGGTCGGCTTGCGATTTCCGGGTTCGCCGGCTGGCGTGTTCGGCCGGCATTTCAGGATGTTCGCGATGTACACGTCCGCGCGACGGAAACCCATCGCTTCGATCATTTTCGTGAGTGTCTGCCCCGCCTTGCCGACGAACGGTTCGCCGACGAGGTCCTCGTCTGCGCCCGGTGCCTCGCCGACGAACATCACCTCCGCATCGGGATTGCCGACGCCGAAGACGACCTGCGTGCGCGAGGCGGCGAGGTGCGCGCATTTCACGCAGGCGAGGACGGGGTCGCGGAGCGCGGCGAGGTTCGCGGCTTTCTCGGCGCTGGCTGCGTTGAAAGTGGCGGGTGCAATTTGCGTGCGCGGACTCTCTGGCGCGGCCGGCATTGCGGCGTGCAGCGCGGAGGAAAGTGCGCCGCGTTTTTGCGGCGGAGGAGCATTTGCCGGCGGAGTTTGCAGCGGTGCGTCCTCGGGCGAATTGCCCGGCACCCGAGTCGGCAACGCGGGCTTCCTTCCCGGTGCGGAGGCTGCGGCGCGCAGACGATCGCAAGTGTCGAGCGAGGCGCGGAGATGCACGCCGTTCGCCCGCATTTTCTGCAGCGCGCTGAAAACAAGGTCGGTCGGTTCGTCACTCATCGGAGATCGGCGGGCACTCCCGCGTCGCGGAAATCCGGCGGGATCGGCGCGGTGAAGTCGAGCGGAATTCCCGTGCGCGGGTGCGCGAAGCCGAGCTTCCACGCGTGCAGCATCTGCCGCGAAAATGCGCCGCGTTTGCCGTACACCTCGTCGCCGACGACGGGATGGCCGAGGTGCTTCAGATGCACGCGGATCTGGTGCGTGCGGCCGGTGTGCAGCGTGCATTGCACGAGCGTGCCGCAGTTCAGCTCGGAGAGCACGAGCCAGTCGGTCACGGCTTCGCGTCCGCCGCCGCGCAGGAGCACGCCCATTTTCTGCCGGTACACGGGATGGCGGCCGAGCGGGACGTTGATCGTCCCTTTCTTCTTTTTGAAAATGCCCGCGGCAATCGCGAGGTAGATCTTCCGCACTTCGCGCCCGGCGAACTGCTCGGTGAGCGACTGGTGC
Organism: Chthoniobacterales bacterium; assembly: GCA_038326125.1. GTDB lineage: Bacteria > Verrucomicrobiota > Verrucomicrobiia > Chthoniobacterales > Chthoniobacteraceae > SXWH01. The sequence continues at coordinate 159 of JBBQJR010000315.1, read as the reverse complement.
GCCGCGTCATTTTTCGCCGCGACGAGGCAGCCGCTCGTTTCCTTGTCGAGCCGGTGCACGATGCCGGGGCGCTCGATGCCGCCGATGCCGCTGAGCGACGTGCAGTGGTGGAGCAGCGCGTTCACGAGCGTGCCGCCGGCGTGGCCGGGCGCGGGATGC
>JBBQJR010000314.1:0-3870 GCA_038326125.1 Chthoniobacterales bacterium | reverse complement strand
GGGCACCGCGATGACAACGCGCGGGCGTGGTTTGAAAAGAGTGCGCTTGCCGTGGACCTTCTGGATGAAGTGCCGCAGCATCGCCTCGGTGACTTCGAAATCCGCGATCACGCCGTCCTTCAACGGACGAATCGCGACAATATTTCCCGGTGTGCGCCCGAGCATCCGCTTGGCCTCGTCGCCGACGGCGAGCACCTTGCTCGTACCCGCCTGAACCGCGACCACCGACGGCTCGCGCAGCACGATGCCGTGGTCCTTGACGTAAACGAGCGTGTTCGCCGTTCCGAGGTCTATTCCGATGTCGTTGGAGAAGAGTCCGAAAAGACCATTAAGCATCGCGCTTCAGAGAGTTGAGAAGGAGCGGCGTGGCCGTCCTTGCGAGTGAGAAAGCCGCCGCGCCGCCGCCCGCAGGCGGGTCGGGGTGTGGAGAATGGCGCGGCAAGTTTCATGTTACGTGAAAAATAAGGAGCGGACTTCTAGGTTCCATGCGCAGAGGCGTCAAAGGAATTTCCCCGCATTTGACGTTTTTGTGACGAACGCGCCGTCGGCGCACGTTCGATTCTTGCGCTGCATTTTTAAAACCAGCGCGGCGTTCCTCGAAACGGATGCACGCAAACGGCACGAACGACGCAATGTTTTCCGGAATGAATCCCTTCGCGGACTTCTCGCGCTTTGCGTGAGCATGCTGCGACGACCGTTTTCCACCCCGAAAAACTTCCGAATCCGCGACGGGAAACCCGCAACGCGTTTCGCATTCGCGGAATTCTGTTTGCGCTCGCCACCCGCGTTCGTTTCCATTCCGCCACTCCCGTGCAAGGCCGCCTCCTCGTTCGCACCATCCCGATTTTCATCGCGCTCGCGGTCGTTTTTTTCCAGCGCTGCGGCGCGCAGAAAATCGTGAACGACGCGGGGCGCACCGTTCGTCTCGGCATGAATCCGCAGCAGGAATCCGCGCTCGGCCTGCAAGCCTACCGGCAGGTGCTTTCGGAGAGCCGCACGATCAATGGCGGCTCGGCCTACGAAATGGTGGCGCGCTGCGCGGAGCGGCTCGAGGCGGCGGTGGGCGAAAAGGGGAATAATTTCCAGTGGGCGGTGTCCGTCGTGCAGAGTGAGCAGGTGAATGCCTTCTGCCTGCCGGGCGGAAAAATCGTGGTGTACACGGGCATCATTCCCGTCGCGCAGAGCGAGGCCGGCCTCGCCGTCGTCATGGGCCATGAAATCGCGCACGCCACCTTGCATCACGGAGCGGAACGCGTGCTCCAGGAACAGACCGCCAACACGCTGCTCGCCGGCGCGAATTTCTCCCTCTCCGGCACGGACCCCGCGCAGCACCGGCAGCTCATGGGCCTCATCGGCGCAGGGACGCGGCTCGGCTACATCCTCCCTTTCAGCCGCGACCACGAGAGCGAAGCCGACAGCACCGGCCTGAAATACATGGCTCGCGCCGGCTACGATCCGCGCGAAGCCGTCACCTTCTGGCAACGCATGAGCGCGCAGGCAGGAAAGGGATCGCCGCCGCAATTTCTCAGCACGCATCCCGCGAATGCCACGCGCATCGAGCGGCTGAAAGCGGAACTCCCGGCCGCGCTGGAAATTTATCGCAGCACCGGGGGAAAGTGACTCCGGAACACAGTCCTTCCAGGCTGTGCGGCCCGCGGGCTTCCAGCCTGTTCGCTTCGCGCGAGATCCCGCTAGTCCATCGCCGGCGAAAGTCTATGGTCTGCATTCCATGAAATCCCTCGACGCGAAGATCGCCGACATCCGCAAGAATCCCTCCGGCAGCAAGGCCTTCATCATCGCCGATGCGAAGGATGCGGACATGGCGTTCGGCATCACCGCGCCGGGGCAGAAGCGCCCGCTGAATCCCGAGCGCGTGCTGAAGTCGGAATTCCACTGGAAGACGCTCGAGGAATATCGCGCGCAAATCCGCGCCGTCGTGCGGCAGGGGCTCGTGGACATCATGCTCCTGTCCGCGTCGAATGTGGAGCAGCTCGCCATGCGCGAGCGGCTGTTTGAAAATTCGCACATCACTCCTGCCGCGCGCGCGAACGACGCCACGGACATCTGGGTCATCCGCGGCGCGAGCTACATCACGGAAGCAGCGCGCCCCTTCCGCAGCGCCACGCTCGACCACATCCGCTGCGGTGAAATCGAATGCCGTCCCGATGCGCCGACCACCGGTGCGGACCTCGGGCTGTACTCGGTCACGTTCACGAACAACTTCGAGCGCGATTATGAAACGCTGCGCGCCTTCAAGGAATTCCGCGAAGAGGCTGAGCGAAAAAATTTCCGCTACTTCCTCGAGGTCTTCGATCCGAATGTGGAAACCGGCCTGCCGCCGGAAAAACTCGACGGCTTCGTGAACGACCACATCATCCGCAGCCTCGCCGGGGTGACGGAAAAAGGACGCCCGCTTTTCCTCAAAATCGCCTGGCGCGGCCCGAAGGCGATGGAGGAACTCTGCGCGTATGACCCGCAGCTCATCGTCGGCATCCTCGGCGGCAGCGCGGGCACGACGTACGACGCGTTCAAGCTCATCGCCGACGCGCAGAAGCACGGCGCGCGCGTCGCGCTCTATGGACGCAAGATCAACAACGCCGAAAACCCGCTCGCCTTCATCGAATTCCTGCGCCGCATCGTGGAGCACGAGATCACGCCCGAGGAAGCGGTGAAAGCATACCACGGTGTGCTGCAATCGCTCGGCATCACGCCGCACCGGCCTCTCGCGGACGACATGCAGCTCACCCCGTCGGCCACGAGCTACGGCGGATCCGACGAGGGAAAAAGGGCGATTGTCAAGCCCGATGGACCACCGGGGACCGCGGATGCCGGATCCCCGAGCGGCCGTCTTGCGCAGCAGCTTGCCCGTCTTCGCGAGCGCTTCGGGGCGTGAGGTCGCGCGCCGGAGTTTGGCGATTGAGTTGATCGCCCGGGATTGCCGATGGTGCGCGGCACTGTGCTCGTCCTCGGCGTCTTCACCCAAGTCCTCCTGCCCATCCTGATCATGTTCGGCACCGGCTGGGTGCTCGATCGGAAATGGAATCTCGATCTCGCCACGGTCGTGAAGCTGAACATCAACGTCTTCGTCCCGTGCTTCATTTTCTACGAACTCACGACGAAGACGGTGAAGAGCGAGGAGGCGAAACAGGCGATGTGCTTTACGATCGCCGTGGTCGCCGTCCTCTTCGTCATCGCCGGCCTCGTGGGAAAATGGCGTGGCTACTCGCTCGCGCAGACGCGCTCGATGCAGGTCGCCAGCGTCTTTTACAATTCCGCGAACTACGGCATCCCGCTGATGCACCTCGCCTTTCCGGGGCCGAGCGAGCCGCTGCAGGTCTTCATCGTCCTCGTGCAAAACATCGGCAACTTCACCGTCGGCATTTTCCTCGTCTCGTCGGCAAAAAATCGCGGCTGGCGCGCCGTGCTGCCGATGCTCCGGCAGGCGAGCGTGTGGGCCGTGACGGCTGCGCTCGTCGCGCGCGGAATTCACGGGCCGTTCGATCCCGATCACTTCGCGCCCGCAATGCGCTGGCTGTGGACGCCGGTGAAATATTTTCACGACGGTCTCGTCGCGATGGCGCTCATCACGCTCGGCGTGCAGCTCTCCAAAACCGCCGCGCGCGCCACGCTGCCGCGACTCGGCTGGGCCCTCGCGCTGCGGCTGCTCGTGGGCCCGCTCGTCGGCTGGGGCATCGCGCTGCTTTTCCGCTTCGAGGGGGAAATGCTGAAGACGATGATTCTGAGCACCGCATTTCCCACCGCCGTGAACACCGCGCTCATCGCGCACGAATTCAAGGCCGACACGGAATACGCCACGGGCGCAGTCTTCTGGAGCACGCTCTTCAGCATGGTCACGGTGACGGCGCTGAT
>JBBQJR010000313.1:0-3891 GCA_038326125.1 Chthoniobacterales bacterium | reverse complement strand
GATTCGCAACCGCAATTTTCTGCACCCGGAATACTTCGCGATGTTGCGCGAGCACGGCGTCGCGCACGTCTTCAACTCATGGTCGCGGATGCCGCCCGTCGGCGAGCAGATGGCGCTTCCCGATAGCGTCACCACGGATTTCTGCGCCGCCCGATTTCTCCTCACACCGGGGCGCACCTACGAGAATGCGGTCGCCGAGTTCAGCCCTTACGCTGAAACCAAAGCGGAAGATCCCGCCGCGCGGGCGGCTGGCCGGGAGTTGATCGCCAAAGCGAAGGTCGGAAAACGGGGCTCGTTCATCTACGTGAACAATCGTCTGGAAGGGAACGCTTTGCGGACAATCGAAGCGATGCTCGAATCCTGACTTGCCGATGCCGCAGGACAGGCGCTACTGTAAATCCATACAGTATGCCGCTCCTCGCCCGTTCCACCGTCCCCGCCGCTGCGCTGATTGACCTTCAGCGCATTCCCGGCATCGGGCCGAGCCTCGCGGCGGACCTTGTGGACTTGGGCATTCGGCGAGTGGCCGATCTGCGCCGACGCAATCCCGAGCGGCTTTACGAGCAGCTCATCGCATTGCGCTGCGCGCATCAAGATCGCTGCGTGCTCTACACCTTTCGCTGCGCGGTCTATTTCGCGAACGAGCCGAATCCTGAACCGGAGCGGCTGAAATGGTGGAACTGGAAAGACAGCGCGCTCCCGCGCAAATCCCGCCGCTGAACCATGTTCACCGAACGACAGCAGGAGATTTTGGATTTCATTCGCGAGCAGCAGGACTTGCGTGGAATGACCCCGACGACGGCGGAAATCATGGAGCGTTTCGGCTTCGCGAGCCCTAATGCGGTCACGTCGCATTTGCAGGCTTTGGAGCGCAAGGGTGCGCTCCTGCGCGAGCCGAACAAGGCGCGCGGGCTCGTGCTGGCGGACAGCTATCGCGACCGCGCAATGGTCGAGATTCCGATCTACGGCACGATCCCGGCCGGTCTGCCCGCCGATGAGCGGCAGCAGGCGGATGGGTGCATCTCGGTCGATGTGGAAACGCTGCGGCTGCCCAAAGGCGCTCGCGTCTTCGCGCTCAAGGTGCGCGGTGAGTCGATGACGGGCGCGGGCATTCTCTCGGGCGATGTCGTCGTGCTGGAATTTCGCGAGCCGCACAACGGCGAGGTCGTCGCGGCGCTCATCGACGGCGAGACGACGCTCAAGCGTTACGTGGTCCAGCGCGGGAAGCCTTTCCTCAAGGCGGAAAATCCGCGTTTTCCCAATCTCATTCCCGCACAGGAACTCGTCATCCAAGGCGTGCAAGTCGCCCTCCTGCGCGTGCTGAAATCGTGAGTGCCATGAACAAGCTGCGCGTCCTCGTTCATCACGTCTTCCGCTGGTGCGGACTCGCGCGCGGTCCTTACGTGGAGCAGTTGGAATTGCCGCTCCGCTTTACTCGCCGCCGCCGATGATCGTCCATCTCGACGCCGACGCCTTCTTCGCGTCCGTCGAGCAGGCCGCCGATCCGAAGCTGCGAGGCAAGCCGGTCGCGGTCGGCGGCGAGCGGCGCGGCATCATCGCCTCCGCGAGTTACGAAGCGCGCAAGCTCGGCATCTACACGCCGATGCCCACGGCCCGCGCCCGCAAGCTCTGCCCGCGGCTCATCGTGCTGCCGGGCGATTTCGAGAAGTATGAACGCTTTTCGCGCTTCATGTTTTCCTACGCCTACGACTTCACGCCGGAGGTGGAAATCGCGTCGATTGACGAAGGTTATTTCGATCTGCGCGGTCAGCACAAACACCCGCCGCGCGAAGTCGCGGAGACGATCCGGCGGGCCATCCGCCAGAGCCTAAAAATCGTCGTCTCGGAAGGCATCGCCGCGAACAAACTCGTATCGCAAGTCGCGTCGAAGCTGCGCAAGCCCGCGTGTTTCCTCGAAGTGCCGGATGGCGAGGAACGAAGTTTTCTCGCCCCGCTGGCGAACAAATGGCTGCCCGGCGTCGGGCCGAAACTCGCCGGTGTGCTGAACACTGCGGGCCTCGCGATCATCGAGCAAATCGCGGGCACACCCGCCGATCTCCTCTCGCTGCTCGTCGGCAGCTACGCGCCGCAACTTCGCGCCTTCGCGAATGGCGTGGATGAGCGGCCCGTCGTGCCGGACAGGCCGGAGGCGAAAAGCTACGGCGAGCAGGACACGTTTGCGGAAGATGTGACCGACGACGCCTTCATCCTTGCCAAGCTGCGCAGCATCGCCGACCGCCTCGCGGCCAAGGTGCGCGAGGACGGCAAGAGTTTCCGCACGGTGACGGTGAAGCTCCGCTACAACGACATGCAGGACGTGTCGCGTGCGGCGAGTCTCGATGAACCGGGCGATCTGGAGCAGGACATCTATCCGCTACTGCCGATGCTGCTGCGCAAAGCGTGGGAGCGGCGCGTGAGCATCCGCATGGTGGCGATGAAGCTCACGGGAATCTACGGCGGCATTTTCCGCAGCGAGTTGGCCCTCGATGAGCAAAGCCGCAAACGCGAAAACGAGCGCCGCCTGGCCGGCGTGCTCGACCGTTTGCGCGGCGAGCACTCGATCATGCGCGGGCATGACCTGTGGCTGAAACAGCGCGCTGGCAAAGCCCGCGCCGACATTGAGCGAAAGCCCGCGCCTAGCCGCTCCAAACCCGACGCGAATCGCGTGCGCGAATTCGTGCCGCTGAATGTGAAGAGCCATTTCAGTTTTCTCGACTCGGCGCTTTCCATTCCGGCGATCATCGAGACAGCGCGGGCGATGGGCGCGAAGGCGCTCGCCATCACCGATCCGAATCTCCACGGGGCTGTCGAATTTTTTACCGCGGCGCGCGATGCCGGCATTAAGCCGATCATCGGCGCGGAAATCGTGAGCGACGGCCGCTCGCTCCTTCTCTACGTCGAGAACGCGGCGGGTTACGCGAACCTCTGCCGTCTGCTCTCCGCGCCCGCCGTTTCCGCTGCGCTGGTCGCCGCGCATCGCGAGGGGCTGATTGCCGTGGACGCCGCGCGCGTCGCGCTTCCGGAGATTCGCTATCGCTCGCCCGCCGACCGCCAGAAATTCGCCATCATCCAAAGCATCCGCACGCGCACCCGACTGCACGAAGCGCACGCGGAAAAGCGGACGGGCGATTTGCACTGGCCCACGGCCGCCGAAGTCGCTGCGCGATGGAGCGACGAGGCCATTCGCGCCACGCATGAAATCGCCGAGCGATGCGAATTCGCGTTCGAGTTTGGCCGTCTGCGCTTTCCGCGTTTCACGCCGGAAGACAGCTCAACGCCACACGATTTTCTCGCCCGGCTCGCCTTCGACGGCCTGCGCCGACGCTACGGCGAAAGCGCGCGTTTGCACGAAGCGCAGCTCCGCGAGGAACTCGGCATCATCGCCGAAGTCGGCTACGAGGAATACTTTCTCACGACGTGGGAGATTTTGCAGGAGTGCCAGCGGCGCGGCATTGCGTGGATTACGCGCGGAAGCGCCGCCGATTCGCTGGTGTGCTACTGCCTCGGCATCTCCGGTGTTTGCCCGATCCGTTTCGAGCTGTATTTCCGGCGCTTCCTGAACCGCGAGCGCATGGCGCTCAACAAGCTGCCAGACATCGACATTGATTTCGCGCACGACCGAAAGGACGACGTGGTGGATCTGATTTTCGAGCGATACGGCCCGCACCACGCCGCCATCGTCGGCGGCTTCAACACGTATCAGGGACGCTCCGCCATCGCCGACATCGCGAAGGTGCTCGGCGCTTCCGAGTTTCAAATCCGGCGGCTCACCGAGCACGTCCCGCGCACCACCGCCGCGCACGTCGCGGAGGCCGTGGCCACCACGCAGGAATGCCGCGAGAGCCAGTGGCACGAGGAGCCTTACAAGACCGCGCTCGAAATGGCCGCGTT
>JBBQJR010000312.1:0-3951 GCA_038326125.1 Chthoniobacterales bacterium | reverse complement strand
GTCAGGGAATTTGCTCAGCCGGAAATACACCGACTTGTCGTCGGCCTGATACGCGATCTCCTTTTCCATCAGCGTCGCGATCATCGCGATCATCCGCGTGATGAAACGCGGCTCCGTCGCCGCGGGAAAATGCGCCGCTGGTTTGATGCGCAGCGTTTTCAAATCCTCGAAAAACGCGTCCTTGAATTTCTGCGTGAACTCCGCGAGCCGCACGCCGAGCTGCCGGCAGCCGCGGATCGTTTTGTCGTCCACGTCGGTGAGATTCATCACGCGCTCGACCTCGAAGCCGCGCGCTTCGAGATGCCGCTGGAGCAAATCCTCGAAGACGTACGCGCGAAAATTTCCGATGTGCGCAAAGTTATAAACCGTCGGCCCGCAGGTGTAGAGCTTCACGCGTTGGCCGGCCGGATCGAGCGGGCGGAAGTCTTCAATCTCGCGGCTGTACGTGTTGAAAAATCGCGTCGGCATGAGCGCGCGACCGTAGTGGCCGCAGCGCGCGCCCGGCAACTCCGAAGCGCGCGGCTGCGACATCCTCGTCGCAAAATGTTTCCGCGACGCCGCGTCGCGGGGAGGGCGGCAGTGGGCGAGGTGCCTCTGCGATCTGTTGCGACGACGGCGTCGCTGCCACAGGGCTACGCCACGGCCGCGACTGCATCGCGGTAGGCGCGATCGAGTTCGTCCACGCTGGCCGCGGTCATTTTCAAATCGCGCAGCAGCCCGTCCTGCAGACCGTAGATCCAGCCGTGGATCGAGAGCGGTTGCCCGCGCTCCCACACGTCGCGCACGACGGTGGTCTGGCCGACATTGAGCACCTGTTCGATGACGTTGAGTTCGCAGAGCGTGTCGTGCCGCCGCTCCTCGGGGAATTGCTCGATGAGTTCGGCGTGCTTGTGGCGCACATCCTGGATGTGCCGCAGCCAGTTGTCCACGAGACCGAAGCGGTGGCCGCTCAGTGCGCCGAGCACGCCGCCGCAGCCGTAGTGGCCGACGACGATGATGTGCTTCACCTTGAGTACGTCGGCGGCAAATTGCATGACCGAGAGGCAGTTCAGATCCGTGTGCACGACGACATTGGCGACGTTGCGATGCACAAAAATTTCGCCCGGCGTGAGGCCGGTGATTTGGTTCGCCGGCACGCGCGAATCCGAGCAGCCGATCCACAGGTAGTCCGGGCTCTGGATGCCCGCGAGATTGTGGAAAAACTGCGGGTCGCGGCTTTTGATTTCGTCCGCCCACTGGCGGTTGTTGGCGAGCAGGTGGTTCAGGTCGGCCATGAGCGGAGACTTTTAATCGGGCGGCTCGCGCGATGGCAACTGCGGCGGACGCGGGCCAGTTTTCGCCGCTTCCATCGCGGCGCGGGAGTGGGCTAAAATGCGCGCATGGGAATTGACTCCACTTTCAACTGGCCGGCGGTCACCGAAAAAACGCTGGCGATCATCATGGGCGGCGGCGCGGGTTCGCGCCTGTTTCCGCTCACGAAGGAACGTTCGAAACCCGCCGTCCCGCTCGCGGGAAAATACCGGATCGTGGACATCCCGATCTCGAACTGCCTGAACTCCGGCCTGCGCCGCATCTACGTGCTCACGCAGTTCAACAGCGTCTCGCTACACCGGCACATTCACGCGACCTACAAGTTCGATCAGTTCTCGCGCAGCTTCGTCGAAATTCTCGCGGCGCAGCAGACGCCCGGCGACTCGACATGGTATCAGGGCACGGCGGATGCGGTGCGGCAAAATCTCTCGGATTTTCTCAATGGCCCGTTCGATTACTTCGTGATCCTCAGCGGCGATCAGCTCTACCGCATGGATTACCGCCGGATGCTCGAGCAGCACATCGCGAAAAATGCGGAGCTGACCGTGGCCACAATTCCCGTCGCGCGGTGCGATGCGACGGAATTCGGCATCATGCACACCGACGCGCAGCGCAGCATCACGCGCTTCGAGGAAAAGCCGAAGGATCCCGCGGTGCTCGACAGTCTGCGCATCCCGCCGGTGCTGCTGAAGGAACTCGGCCGCGCGCCCGGCGACGAACTCTACCAAGCCTCGATGGGCATCTACATTTTCAACCGCGAGACGCTGCGCGAGGCGCTCGCGAACAAACACATGGATTTCGGCAAGCACGTCATCCCCGAGGCGCTCGGCAAGCTCCGCGTGCAGGCGCACATTTTCCAAGGTTACTGGGAGGACATCGGCACCATCCGCGCGTTCTTCGAGGCGAATCTCGCGCTCACGAATCCGCTGCCGCCGTTCAGTTTTTTCGATGCGACCGCGCCGATCTACACCCACATGCGTTTCCTGCCCGGCAGCAAGCTGAATGGCGCGACCGTGCGGCAGGCGAACATCAGCGACGGCTGCATCATCAGCGACGCGAATATCGAGCGCGCGATCATCGGCCTGCGCAGCATCATCAAGAGCGGCTCGACGATCAAAAACAGCATCGTGATGGGCGCGGACTATTACGAGGAAGTGCGGCCCGCGCGCGTCGGCGAACCGCCGCTCGGCATCGGCTCCAACTGCGTCGTGGACCACGCCATCGTGGATAAAAATGCGCGCGTCGGCAACGGCGTCGTCATCACGCCCGATGGCAAGGGCGACACCTGCGACGGCCCACCCGTGCGCTGGAGCGACGGTTCCGAGAAGCCGCTCTGGTACGTGCGCGACGGCATCGTCGTGATCCCGAAAGGTGCCGTGCTGCCCGACGGCATGTGGGTGTGACGGGGGGAAGTTTAGAGATGAAAGTTGGGCGTTGAGAGGCGAGGCAACGATGCCCGCGCATCGAGCGCCGTCCGTCCCGGCGGCCCCACGCGACACGCGCAGCGTCACTTCTCATCGCGCGCGTGCGTCTTCATCCGGGTGGCGGAAAAAAGATCAGGCCGGCGGCGCTGTTTTTGGCCGGCGGGACGCGCGGCGCTCCTTGCCGCGCGTTACTTTTTCCCGCTCTCGTTCGCGAGATTCAGCAGGTATTGCTCGACGAGCGCACCGTACTCCTGCGGATATTTTTCGCGGAGCGACTGCTCGATCGCCGCGCGCTCCCGCGCGGGCAGGCCGATGAAATTCGCCGCCTTCAGCGCCGTCGCGCGTGCCCCGCGTTCCACGGCCTGCGGATCGCCCGGCGTGTAACTTTCCGCACCCTGCGAGAGACCGCTGCCGGCCTGGGAATTTGTGCCTGCGCCCTGGCCCTGGCCCTGCAGCGCGCCTTCACCGCTCCCTTGGCCCGCCGCAGAACCCGGCGCTCCCGGCATCGGCGCGCCATTTTGCGATGGAGAAATTCCCGCTTGCAGCGCGCCCATCGCGGCCTGCGCCTGCGCGAGCGCTTGCGCAGCGCCTTGCGCGGATTGCTGCGCGGCGCTGTTCTGTCCGCCCGTCGCCTGCACCTTCGCGGCGGAAATTTGCTGCATGGCCCGCTGCATCGCCTGCTGTGCCGCGGGCGAAGATGGCGCGCCGCCTTGCGCCGCGGCTTGCGCAATACTTTTTTCCGCCTGCGCGAGCAGCTCCTGCGCAGCTTGCGCGAGCATTTGCGCAGATTGCGCCGCCGTCGGCTTGGCATTTTTCGCCGTCGGCGCTCCGCCCAGTTGCGCCGCTGCCATCTTGAGATTTTCCTGCGCCTGCTGCACTTGCTGCTGCGCCTGCGCGAGCTGTTTCATCGCCTCGGCGATCTGCGCCGCCGTCGCGGGAGCGTTCGCCTGCGCGGGCGCATTTTTTGCGAGTTGCGCCAGCTCTGCGGCGGCGCGGGCCTCGGCCTCGGCGGCGCGCTTTTTCAAATCCGCCTGCGCCGCCGCGAGCTGCGCGAGCGCCGCGTCCTGCTGCTGCGCGGCCTGCGGCGTCTTCGCATCGAGCATCGCCGCGCGGGCCTCCTGCATTTTTTCCGTCGCGTTTTTCAATGCCGCTGTCGCTGTCGCCGCCTCGGAAAGTTTCTGCGCGAGCGCGTCAGTCTTCGCCGCGAGTTCGCCCT
>JBBQJR010000311.1:0-3969 GCA_038326125.1 Chthoniobacterales bacterium | reverse complement strand
CCGGCTCGGCGGCAGTGAGATCAAAACGGGCGCGGATGTCGCGGCGAAGCTCGGAAAATCCAAGCCGGGCGACAAAATCGAAATCGTTTTCCGCCGCGGCACCGAGGAGAAAAAGGCGGAGGTGGCGCTGATTTCCGAATCGGAATTTCTCAAACGCACGCATCCCGCCAAACCGTAGCACCTGCCCCATGAAACGAACTTTGCTCCTCCTTTCCCTGCTCGCGACGTGCGGGCTGCACGGTGCGATCAAAAAATCCGCGGCACCGGCGAAACCGGCGGAGGCTGCCGGGCAAAGCGAGCCGTCTGCAAGATCGGAGGCGGAGTTTGCGGAGGATCTCGTGAAGGAATTCAAGCGGCGCTCGCAGCGGCAGGGCCGCAAGCCGAGGCTGGAGGAAGCCGACCTCGCGGAGGCGGTGCGCGCGGTGCTCGGGCGCCACGGCGTGCCGGCGGAAGAGTTGAAATCCGCGGGGCTGCTGGAGCTGTTCAAGCTGCTGCAGGAAAAAAGTCCGGGGCTGTTTCGCGGGCTCGGCCTGGATGGCGAGGCGGAGAAAAAACTGAACGATCATTTTCAGGAATTGCTCGAAGGCCACAAGCCGGGCGCGCTGGCGGCGGGGCGCGCGACTTTTCCGCTGCGCGACGCGCGCCGGCCCGCGGAACCACTGGAATTTGCGACGGCGGTGCGCGCTGACGGCTGGCTGCTCACGAAGGCGAGCGAGATCGCGGCGGGCGCGGAATTGCAATGCCAGATGAAGGGGGCATGGGCGGCGGCGAAGGTGGTCCGCACCTGGGCCGAGTACGATCTCGCGCTGCTCAAAGTGGAGGCGAAGGATATCGCCGCGGTGAAATGGTCCGGGGGCACGGCGCCCGAGGTCGGGAGTTTCATCACCGCCGCGGCGCCGGAAGGGCGGGAACCGGTGGCGATCGGCGTGGTGAGCGTGCTCGCGCGGAATTTGCAGACGAAGGGGCGCGGCTTCCTCGGCGTGTCGCTCGAGAGTGACGACAAGGGTCTGAAGATCCGCGAGATCGTGGCGGGCAGCCCCGCGAAAAATTCCGGAATGCAGGCGGCGGATCGCATCCTCGAGCTCGACGGCAAGAAACCGGACTCAGTGTTCACTTTCACGCGCATGGTCGGGGACCGGAAGGCGGGCGACAAGGTGCGCCTGAAATTCCAGCGCGGCGAGGCGATCGTGGAAAAGGAAATCGCGCTGGCGGATCGCGCGGCGATGATCGGCAGTGGTCGCGGCGGGCCGGACAAAATGAACAGCATGGGCAGCACGCTGAGCCGGCGGAAGACGGATTTCCTGTCGGCGATGCAGACGGATCTGCCGCTGCAATCCACGCAGTGCGGCGGGCCGGTGACGGATCTCGACGGCAACGTGATCGGGCTGGTGATCGCGCGCGCGGGCCGCGTGGAGACGATGGTGCTGCCGAGCGCGACGATCCGCGAACTGCTCGCAACGGTGGATTTTTCCCGAGCGGAAAAATCGGCTGCGCCGCCGGTGAGTGCGGTGAAAAACGAAGCGAAGCCCGCGGCCAAATAGCGGGAACTTTCGCGCAGCGCATCTTGCGGAAATCCCGCCGCTCGCACACGGTGCGCGGATGTCGTGGCAAAATTATCGTCCGCAATGGGGACTCGTGCTCGGGTCGGGTCTCGGCGGATTTGTCGGGCGGATGACGGAAACCGATGCGGTGTCGTTTGCTGAAATCGAGGGACTGCCGCAGTCGCGCGTGGCGGGGCACGCGGGGGAATTTGCCTTCGGAAAACTCGGCGGCGTGCCGGTGGTCGCAGCGCGCGGGCGGGTCCATCTTTACGAGGGCTGGAGCGCGGAGGAGGTGACGGCAAACGTGCGCTGGATGGCGGCGCGCGGCATCCGGCGCCTCGTGCTCACGAATGCGGCGGGGACGTGCCACGCGGGATATGCGCCGGGATCGTGGATGATGCTGAACGATCATCTGAATCTCACGGGGACTTCGCCGCTGCTCGGCGGGCCGAATTTTTTCGACATGAGCGAGGTGTATTCGCAGCACCTGCGCGCGCACTTTTCCGCCGTCGCAAAATCGGGCGGCATGACGCTGCACGAAGGCGTGTACGCCGGCCTGCAAGGGCCCCAATACGAAACGCCGGCCGAGGTGCGGATGCTGCGCACGCTCGGTGCGGATGCGATCGGCATGAGCACCGTGCTCGAGGCGATCCAGGCGCGCGCGCTCGGGCTGGAGGTGGCGGGATTTTCGTGCCTCACGAATTGGGCCGCCGGAAGGCAGGCCGCGCCGCTGGGGCCGCTCGTGCCGCTGGCACATGCCGAAGTGATGGAGACCGGCGCGCGCGCGGCGACTGCGCTGGCGGATCTGCTGGAGCGCGCAATTGCGGCGTTGTAAATGCGTGCGGCGACATTCGGGTTGCAGGAGGCTGGAGATCTGCGCAAGATGGATGGTTGAGCCGGAGGGGTGGCAGAGCGGTCTAATGCATCGGTCTTGAAAACCGACGGGCCGCAAGGTCCCGCGAGTTCGAATCTCGCCCCCTCCGCCGACTCTGCGGCTCGAGCGGGAGGGGGCGAATGTTTTGGATCGCCAAAGAGCCGGGCGCTGGCGTAATTCCTGCAAGTCTTTACCCGCATGACTCCAGCACCAAAGCCCATCACTTTGCTCATGGCCGACGACGATCCCGGTGACCGCCTGCTCGCAGCGGAAGCGCTCAAAGACGCACGCTTGATCAATGATTTGCGGTTCGTCGAAAATGGCGAGGAATTGATGGATTACTTGCTCGCGCGGGCAAAATTTGCGCCCCCGGCGGAGGCACCCCGCCCGGGGCTCATCCTGCTCGATCTGAATATGCCGCGCAAAGATGGGCGCACGGTGCTCAAGGAAATTAAAAATCATCCGGCTCTCTGTCGCATCCCGATCGCCGTGCTCACGACCTCCAAAGACGATGCCGACGTGTATCGCAGTTACGACCTCGGCGTGAATAGCTACATCGTGAAACCGGTGACTTTTGAGGCAGTGGTGGACACATTGCAGACGCTCGAGAAGCACTGGTTTCAGATCGTCGAAGTGGCGTCGGACGAGAACTAGCCCGCGCCGACGGGAGCATGGGCGGCGATCGAAAAGCCTCGGGAATCTCGAGCGACGCCACTTCGACGGGCGCATGGGCGGCGATCGAAAAGCCTCGGGAATCTCGGGCGACGCCACTTTGTGAAAAATTTCACAAAGTACTTGCCTCCCCGCAATTCAGCGCGTTTTCTTCCGGCCACATTCGCCCCGTCTGCGGCTCATCACCGCGCCCATCTGCGTCTCCCCGACTTGCACCTGCGGCGCACGAACGACCCCGCGTGGCGCCACTGCAAATGAACTCACCCGCTTTCATCACATTTGGGAAATCCCGCCGTCTCGCGACGTGGCTCCTCGTTTCGCTGTGCGCGATTTTCGCCTTCGCGTTCTCGTCGGCCGATGCCGCGACAGTGATTCCTGCGGACCGGCAAGACGTTCCGGCGAGCCTGCCTGCCGACGCCCACGCCCCCGCCCACGCGGCTCATGCAGAGGAACATCATGGCCTGCCGTCCGCCGCGCCGACTTTCGGCGACCGCACAAAAGGCGCTTGGGTGAACAGCTCGATGATCGTGACGTGGATCGTCGCGGGACTCGTCATTCTTTTTGCGCAAATCGCCACGCGCCGCGTGCGCTCGACAAAAGATGAGGCGAATCACGTTCCGAACGGTGCGGAGAATGTGTGGGAGTTTCTCGTCGAGTCGCTGCACGGCTTCCTCACGGAAATCATCGGCCCGGCACTGGCGAAAAAGACGTTCTGGTTCTTTGCCTCGATTTTCATCCTGGTCCTCGCGACGAACTGGTTCGGCCTTCTGCCCGGCGTCGGCACGATCGGCTGGGGTCACGCGGCGGATCCTTCGGCACCGCACTCTTTGCAGCACGTCACCACACCGCTGCTGCGCGGCGGCATGGCGGATCTGAATATGA
>JBBQJR010000310.1:0-3977 GCA_038326125.1 Chthoniobacterales bacterium | reverse complement strand
CGCGCCGATGCGCGCATCGAATGAGCCGCTGCCGAGCGTGAGATCGTAGCCGTGGATGGCGCTCGCGAGAGAATTCGCGGAAGTGGTCGCGGCACCGTGGCTGCCTCCGGTGCTGGCGACGAGCGTACCGAGGGACTGCGTTTCCTCACGGAGCCGTGCCGTGCTGCCGGTCGGAAATTTCACGCCACCGAGCAGGCTGCCGGTGAAAATGCCGTCGCCCGTGTCCTTGCGCCACAGCGCGAGCTTGCCGAGGAGGATGGCGTCGCCGAGGCCAGACTCGCTGCCATCTTCCACTCCCAGCGCACTCGGACGCCGGAAGGAACGGTGCAGGTACGGGATGTTCGCCTGCAGGCTGAAGTGGTCGTTGAAATTGTAGCCGAGGACGAACTGCGTGGTCGAACTTTCGAGGCGTTGACCGGCGGGATTTGCGATCTCGTGGCCCCCAAGCTGGATGGAGCCGAAGCTCGTGAATTGCTCCGCCGCGCCGGTGAACCAGCCGTGCTCCGCCGCGAGGCCGTGATTCGCCGAATAGACGGCGCAGAGCTCGCAGGCAAAAGTGCGGGCCGATCCGGCGAAAGGCAGTGCCAGCGCGAGGGGAAGAAATTTATAGAAACGCATCGGGTAGGTGGGGCCGTGAACGCGGCGCGGAAGTGGAAGCCATCGCCGGTGCGATGCAAGAATTCTCTGCACTCGCGGGCCTTTTGCGCGGGGAAAAAATCCCGCGTGCGCGAGCTTCGCACGCAAAGATTTTCGCCCGCGCGCAGCACGCCGTTCGTCAGCGGCGCGGCGGCGGATTCGGCGGCGGGTTGCCGGTGGTCTTGAACATTTGCAGCGCCGTCTTGTCCTGCTGCATTTTTTGATCGAGCACCGTTTTCAGCGTGCTCACCTGATCGGGCGTGAGTGTTTTCGCCGCGGCCTGCAGAACGCGGTTTTGGTAGTCCTGCTGCTGCGTCTCCCAAGTCGCGAAAGTCTTGTCATCGCGCAGCAGGCTGAGGATCGCGGCCGGATCTTTTTTGTTTGGATCCAAAGGGTTCTCCGGCGAGTTGGCCTTCTCGCTTTGCATGAGTTGGATGAGGCCCTCCTTTTGCGCGCCCTCGAGCGGCGTGCCCGCGGTGTCGAACTGCTCGGCGAATTGGCCCACCGCCATCCGCTCCGGCACGGACTGCTCGTACTGGTTGAACTCATCCAGATTCGCCTCGCCGAGCGTGGCCGAAAGCTTGTCGTTAAATTCCGCGCGGATGGCGTTCACTTTCGCCGTGCCCTCGGTGGACCCGGCTCCGAGCGTCGCGCGCGCCGTGGCGATCGCCGTCTGGCGATCGGCGAGCAGCCCCATGAGGACCGTCGAATCCTGCGGGGAAAGTTTCATCCGCCGCGCAAATTCGGAATACTGGTTGCGCACGACATTTGAGGCCCGCGCCTGAAACATTTTTTTCCCCTCCGGCGTGCTCAGCATCGCCGCGAGGCCGTTGAGGTTTGGCCGCCCATCCGCTCCCATCGGGCCGGGTCGCGGCGGACCACCGGGAGGCGAGTCGGGGAAATTCGCGGACTTCGCCTGCGCCAGCAGCCGGTCGCGTTCGCGCGTGAGGCGATCGATGTTTTCCTTCAACGGATCGATCCCGGCCAGCGCGTTTTTTTCCGCCGCGAGCGCGGCATCCCGCTCCGCCGTGAGGCTCGTGATCTGCGACTCGCGCGCGAGGACGCGGCTGCGGTAGTCAAACGCCATCCACACGCCGACGACGGAGACCAGCGCGAGGAATGCGGTGAGGATTCGGTGCATGGGGATACGTTGCAACGGGGGGGGCGGAAATCAAATCGCCGCCGCCGCCGGCAGCGCCTTCGCGGCGCGAAATGGGACTACCGCAGACCGAGTGCGCGCAGCAGCGGACGGTCGATCGCGCCGGTTTCAGCGAGGCCATTTTCGCTTTGGAAAGAGCGGATCGCGCCGCGCGTGCCGCGGCCCATCGCGCCGTCCACCACGCCTTCATAGTAGCCGAGTTTTTTCAATTTGCGCTGCACCTGCGCGGTGATCGCCGTCTCGTCGGATTCCACGACGACCGGCCCGCGCGGCGGCGGCACCGGGATCGGCGGCACCACGAGGCCGGGGAAGCGGCGACCGGGGACGTAGCCGCCAGGGCCGGGATTCGGAACGCCGGGAGCGCCCTGACCACCGGGGCCACCGGGACCACCGGGACCACCGGGGCCACCGGGAACAACACGCCGACCGGGAGCGCCGGGCATGCCGGGAGCGCCGGGGACGCCGGGAGCATTCGGATCAAAGCCGGGGCCGGGCTGCGCAAAGGAAAGGCTCGCGGTGGAGACGGCGGCGAGCAAGATGGCCACGCCGGTTTGGGAGAGGATGGATTTCATGCGCGGAAACTAGGCCGCGCCTTCGCGATGCGTCAACGAGTTTGCCGGACGCGCCGCGGCTCAATTTCACGGCACGGGCCTCTTCCCGTTTCTGTTTTTCTTGCTCCTGTTCTTGCTCTCGAAAACCGACGAAAAGAGAGCAGGAGCAGGAGCAAGACAAAGACCGAAGATTTCCAACGGGGCCACTCGCGCCCGACCGCCATTTTCCGCGCGCTAGCCGCTCACACCACCGGCTCGCCGAAGACGTACCGCGTGAGGTGTTCGATGGTCGCCGTTTGCGCGGACATGATCCATTTGACCAAATCGCCGATCGAGAGAATGCCGATGAGCCGGCCATCCTCGACGACGGGGAGGTGCCGCACGCGCTGCTCGGTCATGAGCTCCATGCAGTCGTTCACCGTGTCCTCGGGGCCAACGACGATCGGGTCGCGGGTCATGATTTCGCCGACCTGCGTGTCGCGCGAAGTGCGGCCCATGAGGATGACTTTGCGCGTGTAATCGCGCTCGCTCAGCATGCCGACGAGGCGCTCATTTTGCATCACCGGAAGCACGCCGATGTTGCGCTCGGCCATGAGCGAAATCGCGTCGAGCACGATCGCGGTGGGAGCGATGGAGTGAATGGCCGAAGCCTTGTCGCGCAGAAGCGCACCGACGGAGCCTGTGATTTGCATGGGAGGATTTTTGGTGATGCTGAAACTCGCGCGCGCAGTTTCAAGGGGAAAGATCGGCGGAATGCTGCACGGTCTGAAGCAGTGCGCGGCGGGAAAAATCCGGTGCCGTCGCGAACCGCCGACCTCGGAGAAAAGAGATCGCTCCGCCGTGCGTGGGCGAAGTTCATCTTCCCGCTTCCCGCGATGAGCGCGCGGGCTAGCATCCTGCCTCGCCGCCCCGCTCATGAATCGCTCCCTCCCCACGCTGCTGCTCGCCGCCCTCGCGCTCTGGCTCGTCACGCGCGCTGCGGCGCACCCGCCGAATGTCGTCTTCATCCTCACCGACAACCAGGGCGCGTGGACGCTCGGGTGCTATGGCAACAAGGACATCCGCACGCCGCACATCGATCGGCTCGCTGCCGAGGGCATCCGTTTCACGCGCGCGCTGAGCTGCAATCCCGTGTGCTCGCCGACGCGCGCGACTTATCTCACAGGCCTCATTCCTTCGCAGCACGGCGTCCACAGCTACCTCGGCGGCGAAAAGCCGAACGCGCAGATCGGCCCCGAAGCGTACGACACGATCCGCGAATTTTCCTCGCTGCCGAAAATCCTGCGCGACGCCGGCTACGTGTGCGGGCTGAGCGGGAAGTGGCACCTCGGCGCGAACCTCACGCCGCAGGAAGGCTTCACCGACTGGATCACGATGCCTGCGGGAAGCACGGTGGAATTCTACGACGCGAAGGTGATCGAGAACGGCGAAATCCGCACCGAGCCGCGCTATCTCACCGATGTGTGGACGGAGCACGGCGTGAAATTCATCGAGCGAAACAAGGACCGCCCGTTCTTCCTCTACCTCGCCTACAACGGCCCGTACGCGCTCGGCAAACTGCTGCTCAATCCCGCGCGCAACCGCCACGCGGCATTTTACGCCGACAAGGAACTGCTGTGCTTCCCGCGCGA
>JBBQJR010000309.1:0-3998 GCA_038326125.1 Chthoniobacterales bacterium | reverse complement strand
AAATTCGGCGGTGATCATTTGGTCGCCGCGCGACCAGAGGAGCGCTTCGCCTCCGCGCCGGATCACCTGCGCGCGGATGCCGTCCCATTTCCACTCCACCTGCCAGTCCGCGATCGGGCCGAGCGCAGCCGGATCCTCGGTCGGCGAGGCGAGAAAAAATGGGTAGGGCTTTGCCACTTCGCCCGCACCGTCTTCCGCGCCACTCAGCAGCCGCCTGAAGTCTTCCTCCGTCGGTTTCCACAGGCCCATGAGCCGGTGCGCCATCGCGGACTGCGCGATGCCCGCGACACTCGCGAGCGCGCGCTCCACGAGCATCTGCGCGACGCCGACGCGGAAGCCGCCGGTGAGCAATTTGTTCCAGACGAAGCGCTCGTCCGCGTTCAGTTCGCGCCAAGTTTGCGCGAGCAGGCTGCGGCGCGCGGGCAGCGGCAGATTTTCCAAATTGAGGAGGCGCTCGGAAACCATTTCGTGCAGCGGCAGCGCGAGCGTGCCGACGCTCTTCGGCAAAATCAGCGCGATCGTTTCCGCGAGGTCGCCGACCGTTTCGTAGCACTCCTCGAGCAGCCATGCGGGCAGCGCGGCCTCCTCCGCCGCCCACTCGCGCAGGGCGGTGGAAGTGACCGCGCGCGGCACCTTCCGCCCGCACAAAAAGTGCAGCGCCCACGCCGCATCCGCCGGCGCGGCGTCGCGGAAATACGACTCGAGCGCCGCGACCTTTTCGTTCGTGCGATTCGTCTGATCGAGCTCGGTGTAAAGTCGGGTGAAGCGTTTCAAGGCGGCAGCAAGGCATCGGCCACGGCAGCTGGCTCGGTCGCGCTCGCGACAGGATTTTCCTCCGCGTCGCCGGTGAACTGCGTCTTCAGCCCGTGCGCTTCGAGCCCGCGCGCGCGCAGCCAGCGCACGAGCGGCGCGGTGGAGCCGTGCGTCGCAAAAATGCGCTGCGCTCCCGTCGCCGAAATCGCCGAGAGCAGGCCGTCCCAATCCGCGTGATCCGAGAGCGTGAACCCGCGATCCAGCGCGCGGCGGCGGCGCGCGCCGCGAAGCTGCATCCAGCCGGAAGCGAACGCGGTGGACGCCTCGCCAAATCGCCGCAGCCACGGCGAATTTTCCGCGGCCGATGGCGCGAGCACGAGCGCGGTGCCGCGGGTTTCGCCGAGGGATTCGGAATTCATCTCGCGCACCGCCGGGAGTTTCACGCCCGCCGCGGCGTACGCGGGCAGCAGCCGCGAAATTCCGCCATGCACGAAGATGGGGCCGATCGAAGCATCCACGCCCGCAAGCACGCGCTGCGCTTTGCCGAGCGAGTACACATGGAGGATGCTCGCGCGCGAGGCGGACTGATTTTGCCGCCACCAGCGGTTGAATTCGGCGAAGATTTCCGCCTGCGGACGCCAGCTATAAATCGGCAGGCCGAAATTGCATTCGGTGATGAAGGTGTCGCACCGCACCGTTTCGAACGGAGCGCACGTCGTATCGGCCTCCACCTTGTAATCGCCGCTCACGACCCACACTTCGCCGCGATGCTCCACGCGGACTTGCGCCGAGCCGAGAATGTGGCCCGCGGGATGCAACGAAATCGTCACGCCGCGATGCGCGATGGTTTTTCCGTACGCGATTCCCTCAATGGCCGAGGCCGCGCCGAGTCGCTCCTGCAGCACGCCGCGGCCGGATTCCGCGCAGAGGTAATTTTTCGATCCGCTGCGTGCATGATCCGAATGCGCGTGCGTGGTCACGGCGAGATCCACGGGCTTCCACGGATCGATGTAAAAATCGCCGCCGGCGCAAAAAAGTCCGCGCTCGGTGACTTGGAGGAGGGGCGGTTGCGCCATCGGAGGAGGATACACGGGAATGCGAAAAATCATATCGGCCCCCGGTGCATCGGGTGCAGAATTTCCCGCGCGCGCCGCGCCGCGGCGACGAATCTCCGGTGATGACGAAATTACTGCCATTGCTGAAGGACACCTTCGCTTCGTGGAGCGCGCACAAGGGCTCCACGCTCGGCGCGGCGCTCGCGTATTACACGGCACTGGCGCTCGCGCCGATCGTGATTCTCGTCGTCGGGATTGTGAGCTTGCTCGTCGAGAAAAGCGCGGCGAGCGCGGGTTTCGTCGCGCAGATTTCCAGCATGGTGGGCAAGGATGGCGGCGCGACGGTGCAGAGCATCCTCGATCATTCGGCGCAGCATTCCGCCGGAGTGCTGGCGACGGTCGTCGGCTTTGTCGTGCTCCTCGTCGGCGCGTCGGGCGTGTTCACGGAGTTGCAGGATTCGCTGAATGTGATTTGGGAAGTGCCGCCGCAGCCGCGGCCCTGGCTCGCGTTCATCCGCGCGCGTCTCCTCGCGTTTGCGATGGTCTTCACCCTGGGCTTTCTCGTGCTCGTGTCGCTGCTGCTGTCCACGCTCACCGCGCTGCTCGGCACCTACCTGAAGAGCCGCGCGCCCGGTCTCGATGCGCTGTGGGAATGCGCGAACTCACTGGTCTCCGTCGTCGTCGTCGCGCTGCTTTTCGCCGTGCTTTTCCGCGCGCTGCCCGATGTGAAAATCGCGTGGCGCGACGTGTGGATCGGCGCGGCGATGACGGCGGTGCTCTTCACGCTCGGGAAATATCTGCTCGGTCTGTACCTCGGCCACAGCGCCTTTGCCTCCGCGTACGGCGCGGCGGGCTCGCTCATCATCGTCCTCGTGTGGGTGTTTTATTCGGCGCAGATTTTTTTCTTCGGCGCGGAGTTCACGCGCGCCTTTGCGCAAACGCACGGCAGCCACCGCGACGCGCCGCCCGTGCGGAAAAATGGCGCACCCGTGCCGCAGGAAACTGCGCCGGCGTCCGCCCGCACAGGAAGGGAAAGTTAGAACAGTTTTCAAATGGGTCCGTTGGGGGTTTCCGAGTTCCGAGTCCGTGCAGCGCGTGGCCGTGGGTAGCTCTCCCGAGCTGCGCCGTGGTACCGCCGCAGACCACCGCACAGGTCGGGAGACCTACGCTACCCGCCGCACCGGCATCCATGCGGTGACTGCGGGATTTTTGAAAATGGCCCTGGAGCGGATTATGAAATGTCGCAGCCGTGCGGAGCGCACGGAATACAGGCTTCCAGCCTGTGCGGACGGCGGGCTTCCAGCGTGCCGGGCGGCCTGCAGGCTGGAAGCCCGCGGCCCGCACAGGCAGGGATGCCTGTGTCCCGCGCGTGCCACGACATTTCATAAAACGCCCTACCTCCACGCATCGAGCCCCGCAGGCGGAGCCGCGATGAGGCGGCCCACGGCGCGCAGCGGGATGGGCAGAAAATCGGGGCGGTAGCTCAGTTCGTAGCCGATTTCATAAATCGCCTTGTCGAGGAGGAATGCCTCGAGGAGCAGCCGCCCATCCGCGGGATCCGCCGGCAAAAACGACGCACCCCGCGCGAGCGAAAGATAGCCGGTGAGAAAGCTGCTCGAGGCCGCGTCCACCCACGGCTGCACCCACGCGGCGAGGCGCTGCGCATCGGCCTCCGTCTCGCGCGTGAGCGCGACGGACGCAGCGTAGTCGAACGACCGCAACATGCCCGCGACATCCACGAGCGGCGAACGTTTCAGCGAGCGTTCGCTGAGCGGCTTGCGCGGCTCGCCCTCGAAATCAATCAGCACGAAATCCTTCCCGGTATTCAGCGTCTGCCCGAGGTGAAAGTCACCGTGGACGCGTGTTTTTACCGCCTCGATCCGCCGCGTGAGCAGCCGCGAAAAATGCGCGAACACCTCGGCCTGCCGACCTGCGAGTTGCGTCGCCTCCTGCCGCATGCCATCCGGCAGCGAGGCGAGCTGCCGTCGGAGTTGACGTAGCACGCGCCCAGCCGAGCCGCGCATTCCCTGATAAAGCGAGCGCTGGTAGAGCGTGCTGAATTTCTCCGGCGCGAAATCCGGGCGACCGCTGCCGGTGGCGAGCGCGAGGTGCAGTTCCGCGGTGCGCACTCCGAGCTGCTGCGCGCGCTCGGGATAGACGCCGCCGATCATTTCCGCGAACGCCGTCTCG
>JBBQJR010000308.1:0-4032 GCA_038326125.1 Chthoniobacterales bacterium | reverse complement strand
CGAAGGCCGTGAGGCGGCCGTTCAATTTCTCTACCAACAGGACATCCACGGCGATCGCACGTCGGATCTCGGTCCGGATTTTTGGGCGTTTCGCGAGGCGAAGACTTCCGTGCGCGAGTACGCGGATGCGCTCGTCGCGGGCGTGAACGCGAACCTCGCGAGCGTGGATGCGCGCATCGTGAAGACGGTGCAAAATTTCGGCATCGAGCGCCTCGCCGCGGTGGACCGGAACATTTTGCGGCTCGCGATTTACGAGATGTTTCACTGCCTGGAGACGCCGCCCGTCGTGGCGATCAATGAGGCGATCGAGATCGCGCGCAAATTTGGCGGCGAGGACAGCAGCCGTTTCGTGAACGGCGTGCTCGACAAGATCAAAGGCGAACTCACGCGCCCGCTGCGCGATGCGGCGGTGCCGCGCGACGATCTAAAATCGAAACCACAGTGAGCGTGCTGATGATCAGTTCTCAATCCTCAGTGCTCAGTGTTCAGGGTGAGCCTTCATCATCCGCCTTCGGTCATTTGATCGGCCCGCCTCCTGCCGTCGGCGGCTGCGAAAACACCTCGCCACTCGGCGCTCGGCGCTCGCGACTGAGCACTGAGCACTGAGCACTTTCTTCAACCCATGGCCTTCGGCTTTCTCAAAAAAATCTGGAACAAATTTGCCGGCAAACCGGTGGACTGGGACGAGCTCGAAGAGTCCCTTATCCGCGCGGACCTCGGCGTCGGCATGACGCAGCGCATCCTCAAAACGCTGCGCGCAAACACGGACGAGCCGACGGCGGATTCCGTCGTGAAAGTCGCGACGGAGGAAATCATCAAGGTGCTCCCGCACGATGGGTGGACGCTGCGCCCGCACGCCTCGAAGCCAAAAGTGATCCTCGTCATCGGCGTGAACGGCACGGGGAAAACGACGAGCACCGCGAAGCTTGCGGCCCTTTTGAAAAAGCGCGGGCACAGCGTGCTGCTCGTCGCGGCGGACACTTTTCGCGCCGCGGCCATCGAGCAGCTCGCCGTGTGGGCCGAGCGCATCGGCGTGCCGATCATCAAAGGGCAATACAACGCGGACCCCGCTTCACTCTGCCACGACGCGTATGAAAAAGCGGACAAGGAAAACATCGAGTTCATCCTCTGCGACACTGCCGGACGGCTGCACACGAAGCACAATCTCATGGCCGAACTCGGCAAGATGAAGCGCGTGCTGCAAAAGACCGACGCCTCCGCGCCGCACGAAACGCTGCTCGTGGTGGACGCCACCACGGGCGCGAACGCCGTGAGTCAGGCGCGCGAATTTCACGCGGCCAGCCCGCTCACCGGCATCATCTGCACGAAGCTCGACGGCTCGGGCAAAGGCGGCGTCGTCGTGGCCATCCGCGACGAACTCGGCATCCCGACCCGCTTCATCGGCACGGGCGAGAAGATCGGGGACTTCGCGTTTTTCGACAGCCGGGAATTTGCCAGCGCGATGCTCGCGGGGGATGGGGAGTAGTTGAGAGTTCGGAGGTGCGCTTCGCACGGAAAAGCGGTTTCCACTTCGCGTGGAAGCAGACGCAAGGGAGACGATCAAACAGCGCGGATGGCTTCCCCTCGACTTTCAACTCTCAACTCTCTGCCCCTCACCTCTCAACTTTCCCCAAATAGAAATCGCGGCCGCTGATCCACGCTTCCGCCGAGTGGCCGCGATCGTCCGTGGCGATGACTCTGATATCGTGCGGCTCGCCCTCGCCGGCAAAGCGTGCCAGCGGGATCGCTGGCGCGAACGCCAAATCCGAAAACGATGAACTGCGGAAAAGATGAGGCTTGGTGCTTTCCACCGGTTCGGATTGATGGCCGCCGCGACCGTCCGGCAAAAACGACGCGATGAAGCGGACCTGGCTGTCCGGCTCGAAGTTCTCGCCGTCGAGCAGCAGCTCCGTTCTCGCCCCCGGCTGCGCCGCATCGCGCCGCGCGCGCAAGCTCAGCCGCGGCACGCGCCCCGGCGACATCGCGCCGCCGGCCGCGTCCGAAAACATGGCGAACATGATGCCAAACAACACTGCGATGCCGAGGAGGATGCTCATGACAGAAGGGAATTCCGATGAAGGTGCGGACAAAGAGAGAACCGTCCCCGCGTGCCGAAAACAAGGCAGTTTCTCGCCGCTCTTTTTTCGGCGGGCCGCCATTCCGGAGGGAAACGCCCGCGCTGATGTTGGAGGTGCGTAAAATCCACCGGCTTCGCAGCGCGCGGAATTTGGGAATCAAGAATCCGGGAAAGCGACATTCGCAACGCGCGCTGTCGAGACCATTCAGCGCCTGCGTGTTTTTCTGGGATCCCAAATTGGAAAAAACGCCACGCGGCGCGAGACGGGCGAAATTATCCCTCGTCACGCCACGGACGCGCGACGAAATTCCGCGCATGGCCCATCAATCCACCATGCTCAAACTCGGCACGCTCGCGCCGGATTTTTCACTCCGCGCGGTGGCGACGGGCAAAAATGTGGTCCTCGCGGATTTCGCGGACGCGCGCGCGCTGGTCGTGATTTTCCTCTGCGCGCACTGCCCGTACGTCGTGCATGTGCGGCCGGAACTCGCGCGGCTGCACGCGGATTACGCGGCGCAGGGCGTGGCCTTCCTCGGCATCACGTCGAACGACATCGCGCAATATCCACAGGACGCGCCCGCGCCGACCGCGGCGATGGCGCGCGTCGCCGGCCTCACCTTTCCGATTCTCTACGACGAGACGCAGTCCGTCGCGCGTGCGTACAGCGCGGCCTGCACGCCGGATTTTTTTGTCTTCGATGCCGCGCGCCGTCTCGCGTATCGCGGGCAGCTCGACGATTCGCGCCCAATGCGCGCCGCCGACCGTCCCGCACTCGGCTCGCTGAACGGCGCGGCCATCCGCGCGGCGCTCGATGCGATCCTCGCCGGCCGCGCGCCTGCGCCCGGGCAGAAGCCGAGCATCGGCTGCAACATCAAATGGAAGCCGGGGCACGAGCCGGAGTATTTTTTCGGGCATTGAGCATGAATGCGGATAGGCAGCGTGCTCATCGGCTGTGACCGGTCACGCTTCCTCCAGACGGTGGGATTTGAACACCAGTCACCAGTCACCCGTCACCCGTCACCCGTCACCAGTCACAAATCACAAGTCACTCTCCCGATGCCCGACGGCTCCGCAATTTCCCGACAATCCCCGCTCCCGCCCGCCCCGCCTGGCCGCGGCGCAGGCATCAACACGCCGAACCGCTTCGAGGCGGAGCGCATCGAAATCGAGCCCGGCGCGCTCGTGGATGACGACGGCGTGCCGCTCCCGCTGCGCACGCAATTTTTCCGGGACGACACGCAGAGCATCCTCGCGTGGAACGATTCGCCGGACATCCCGTTTCGCGTCGGCTGCTCGCCGTACCGCGGCTGCGAGCACGGCTGCGCGTACTGTTTTGCGCGGCCCACGCACGAGTATCTCGGCTTCAGCGCGGGGCTGGAATTTGAGAGCCGCATCCTCGTGAAAGAGCGCGCGCCGGAACTGCTGCGCGCGGCGCTCTCGAAAAAAAGCTGGGAGCCGCAGACCGTCGCGATGAGCGGCATCACGGACGCGTATCAGCCCGTCGAGCGGCGGCTGCAGATCACGCGGCGGTGCCTCGAGGTCTTCGCGGAATTTCGGAATCCCGTTTCACTGATCACGAAAAATCACCTCATCACGCGGGACACGGACCTGCTCGGCGAGCTGGCGAAATTCAACGCGGTGAGCGCCGCCATTTCGATCACGACACTCGATCCGGAGCTCGCCAAAAAACTCGAGCCGCGCGCGAGCACCCCCGCGCGCCGGCTCGCCGCCGTGCGCGAACTGACGGCCGTGGGCGTGCCCGTCACCGTGCTCACCGCACCGATTATTCCCGGCCTGAACGATCACGAAATCCCCGCGCTCCTCGTCGCCGCGCGCGAGGCGGGCGCGGTCGCGGCGCACTACGTGGTCGTGCGGCTGCCGCTCGCGGTGGAGCCGATTTTCAGCGAATGGCTGGAGCGGCATGTGCCCGGGCAGAAGGAAAAAATCCTCGGGCG
>JBBQJR010000307.1:0-4045 GCA_038326125.1 Chthoniobacterales bacterium | reverse complement strand
TGAGCGGGTCGAACATCGGAATCTCCGCGCCGTTCTTGCCCTGCTCGCGTTTGCGGAAGCCGAAGAGGTAGGTCTCATTCGCCGGCCGCCAGCGGTGGAAGAAGAGTTCGTTCTTGCGGATGATGGCGGCGCGGAGGGCGGCGAATGATGCTCCGTCTCTCATGCCCGGTATCACTGAAAGGTTTGTGTCGCCCCAACCTAGATCGCGCCCAAAACCGTGACTCAAGTATGCATAACCGTCCTCCGACAAGTGAATGCCGTTCGTTACATGTCCTTCGCGGAAATCGGGCGGGGCAGGCTCGCGTCCTTTCCAATTGAAAAAATCCACAAACCGCGCCCCACGCTCCTTCGCGAGTTCCTCGATGGCCTTCGTATATTGCTCCAGCAGCTTGTTGTGCTCGGTCGGGTCGGGCAGGCCGGGGCGAATCGCGCGCAAGTCCTCGTGGCGAATCGGTGAGAGCAGGACGAAACGCACGGCGGGATTTCTAGGATGGCGTGCCTCGGGTAGCGCGGGCGTCCCGCCTGCCGGGCCGCGCGTCTCGCGTGGCCCATCGGGCGTCGAGTTGCGTGCGTCTGCCGAGGGCGTGGCGCGTTGCGGCGTCCTTTCGACGCCCGAGGGTTCAGGCGGGACGCCTGAACCGGCAGGCGGGACGCCCGCGCTACCCGAGGCACGCTGTCCGCCATGGGGCGCATTTTTTCCTGACTCCTGACCCCTGACTCCTGACTCCCTTGCGCTCACCTCCACGATCGCATCCATGCACTGCGCGAGTTCCTTTTTGAAACGCGCGGCGCTCATCGGCTCGGCGCCGTAGCGGGCGGGGTCGCGGTTCAGCGTCCAGTCCTGCGCGCGGTCGGTCATTTCCTGGAGGCTCGCGGCCATGCCGTAGCCGAGGAAGACGACGGTGGGCCGCACGAGCGCGAGCTGCTCCTTCAGCCGCTCGAAGCCCTTCGCCGGCGGGTCGAACGACGCGCGCGACCAGCCGAGCGGCGTGTCGGCGCTGAAGGCGAGATTGCGCACGGTGAATTTGCGGTCGGGGAATTGCTCGACCATGCGTGTCTCGAGGTAGCCGTAGGTGCCCTCGCGCTCGAGCAGCGTGTCGCCGAGGAAAAGGACGCGGTCGCCGTCGAGGATCTCGAACGGCTGTATGGCGGCAGGCGATGAGTGGGCGAGGGGGAGAGTGGGCGAGGGGGAGAGGTTCGCTGCGGATGCCTCCTGCTTCCTCGTCTCCTTGTCTGCTGGTCTCCCACTTTCCTTGTCATCGGCGGGCGCGGCGGGAGCATGGAGGGCGGCGAGGGCGAGGGTGAGGAGGAACGTGCGCATGTGTGGGGAATAACGATGAAAGGAGCGACGGGCAATCCCGGCGGCGCGGGAAACTTTGCCGAAGGGGAATCATTTGAACTACGAAGGGCACGAAGATCACGAAGATGAAGGAGCGCGGGACCGTGCCGATCCGGTCTGCTGACACGCTTCAAGGATGCAGGACAGGATTCAAAGGATTCAGAGGATCGCAGGATTTCTCCGCGGCAAATCTCGTGAATCCTGCCAATCCTGAAAATCCTGTCCAACAGCAGCGTGCTTTCGCAGCAAACCGGACAGGCATGCGCGGGACAGGCGTTTCCTTTTCAAAGACTTCGTGTCCTTTGTGTCCTTCGTAGTAAAACTCCCGCATTCCGCAGCCAGCCGGGCGCGTGCTAATTCGCGGGGGAATCCACCGGGGCTGCGGGTGAATCAATATGTTGCGGGGGCGCGGCTCTTTCCTCGGCTTTCTTCTCGCCCCGCTTCTCGGCTCTCGCGATTTCCACCCGGTGCGCGGCATACCGGACTGGCGCCGTGGCGACACGGTAGGCGATGCATCCCTGCTGGAGGATCGCGACGAGGAGGAGGCCGCCAAGGGCAGTGGGTTTCACGTTCATGGATTCGCAGCCCCAAGGCTGGTCGCGCGGATGATTTGCAGAAAGGGAAACATTTGAACTACGAAGGGCACGAAGATCACGAAGGGGGAGGAGCGCGGGACGGGCGTTTCCTTTTTCAAAGCCTTCGTGTCCTTTGTGCCCTTCGTAGTAAAACTACAGCAGCTTGCCCGGCGGCTGGGGCTCGCCGTGGCCTTTCGCATGGAGCTGGCGGATGCCGTCGCGCACGTAGAAGAGGCCGGAGACGAGCGTGAAGAATCCGGCGATGAAGACGGGCAGATCGAGGAAGGCGACCTCGTGCCCGGCGACGCGGGCTTTCCATTCGTGGCCGGTGAAAAGCATCGCGCACCCGATGGCGAACATCTGCGCGACGGTGGCCACTTTTCCCATCCAACTCGGGCGCACGCGGGCCTCGCCATTGATGAGATGCACGGAGATGAAGCCGGTGATGATGGCGACGTCGCGCGCGATGACGAGGATGGGAAACCAGAGGGGAAATTCATACTGCCAGTTGCTGAAGCTGAGCGTGATGATGCCGGCGAGGAGCAGCCCTTTGTCCGCGATGGGATCGAGGATGGTGCCGAGCCGGCTCATCTGATTATAGCGGCGTGCGATGTAGCCATCGATGCCGTCGCTCGCCGCGGCGGTGACGAAAAGGGCGATGGCGGTGAAGCGCATCCATTCCTGCGGCTGGCCGTGCGCGACGCTGCGCCCGTAGTAAAGCGCCATGAGCACGAAGCAGGGGATCATCATGATGCGGCCGATGGTGATCTTGTTCGCGGTGGTCATCGCGCGGGGAAGATGCGCGAGGAGCGGGGGGAAGGGAAGGCGAGAGCGAGCAAGTCGGATGCTGCATGCGGAATTCTAAGGGCGGCGCGCGAGGGAGGAATTTGGAAGCCATGAAACCAGGAAGAGAGAGCATCGGGCCGGATGCGATGCGGTTGCCACAGAAGCATGGAATGATACGCAGAAACGCGGGGGCGCAGGGGAGAAATTCCCTTCCTGGCTTCTTGGATTCCAAATTCAAAACCGAATCGGCGCGCACCACGGCACGATGGACAAATTTTTCCGCGTGTTGTTTATGGCGCGCATGATCCTCCGCACTTTGCTCCTCGCCCTCACGCTCGCCGCCGCCCTCCCCGCCGTTGCCGCCGAACCGGACACCCGCTGCTTCGAGATGCGCACCTACTACGCCGCGCCGGGCAAGCTGGACGATTTGCTCGCGCGCTTTCGCGACCACACGGTGAAGCTTTTTGAAAAGCACGGCATCACGAACATCGGCTACTGGGTGCCGATCGAGAACGGCGCGAACAAGCTCGTGTACGTGATCGCGTTTCCAAATCGCGCGGCGCGCGAGGGCGCGGATGGATCGTGGAAGGCTTTCGCGAAAGACCCCGAATGGCAGGCGGCGCAGAAGGCGTCGGAGGCGAACGGAAAGCTCATTACCAAGATCGAGTCGGTGTTGCTCAGCGCGACGGATTTCTCGCCGGCGATCCAGCCGTCAGTCGGGAAAAGTGGCGAGCGCGTTTTCGAGCTGCGCACGTACACGACGACGCCCGGCAATCTTCCACGGCTGCTGTCGCGCTTCCGCGATCACACCATGGCGCTTTTCGCGAAGCACGGGATGACCAATCTTTTCTACTGGACGCCGATGGCCGACCAAAAAGCCGCGGACAGCACGCTCGTGTACCTGCTCGCGCACAAGGATGCGGACGCGGCGAAGGCGTCGTTCACCGCATTCCGCGCGGACCCGACTTGGATCGCGGCGAAGGAGGCGAGTGAGAAAGAGGGCGGCGGCTCGCTCACCGTGCCGGAAGGCGTGAAGTCGGAGTTCATGAAGGCGGCGGATTTTTCGCCGACACGGTAGGAACATCGCCTTCCAGGCGGTGCGGCTCGCGAGCTTCCAGCCTGCGGCGGCAAGCTCTCGCAGGCTGGAAGCCCGCGAGCCGCACAGGCAGGATGCCCGTGTTCCGAATGCGCGCATTTGCGTCCGCGCGCGTGAGGCGGTAACTTTCCCCGCACCCCGTGAACCTCTCCCCGCGACTTTCCGCCGCCGACCAGCGCAAGCTCGACGCGCTGCACGCGCGGCTGAGCGACTTGAAGCGCTTCTACATCGGCTATCCGTGCAACGAGG
>JBBQJR010000306.1:0-4068 GCA_038326125.1 Chthoniobacterales bacterium | reverse complement strand
GGCATCGGCATTCTCATGCTCGCGTCGCTCGGCTTTCTCGGCCTGCGCGACATCCACGAGATGAATGCGCTCAAGAACATCCTCGGTTCCATCATCAATGTCGTTGCCGCGCTCTGGTTTATCCAAGCCGGCCTCGTGGACTGGCCGAAGGCCGGCGTGATGAGCGTCGGCGCGCTCGGCGGGTATTTCCTCGGCGCGCATTTTTCGCAGCGCCTCCCGCAGCGCGCCGCGCGCAATCTCGTGACGGCGATCGGCCTCACCATTTCCGCGATTATGTTCTGGCGGCAGTTCCGCTGACGCAAAAAAAGCGCGTCCCGTTTGCACGCCGCGGGTCTCTTCCGCTCCGTGCGACGCCATGTCCGGCGAGCCTCTATTTTCCGAGGTAAATCCCTTTTTCCTCGGACGCGCCGAGGATCGTCTCCGGCTGGCGCTCGATTGTCGGCATCGTGCCATCGGGCGGGTCGAGTGGCAGGACGATGAATTTCATTTCTTTGCCGTCGCGCGAAATCCGCACCGGCAGCGGCTCCGTGGCCGTGACAAAAAACGCGGCGTTCAGCACGTCCTCGGGGTCCGTGATCTTGCACGCGCCGACTTGCAGCAGGATGTCGCCGGCCCGCAGGCCGCCGGCAAACGCGGGCACGTCTTCGCGAAGCTGCAGGATGCGCGCGGAACTGCCATGCGCGGGCGTCTCCGTCTGCCGCACATCCACGCCGACCCAGCCCTGCCGCACGCGGCCGTGCGCGCGGAAATCGTGCAGGATTTTTTGTGCGGCCTCGATCGGCAGCGCGAAAATGCCGCTGTTTTCCTCGACGGTGCCGATGAGCACGCCGACGGCTTCGCCCCGCAGATTCAGCACGGGCGAGCCGCTCTGGCCGCGCTGCACGGGGAGGTTCGCCCGGATGAGGCGCGTGGCAAAGTAGCGGTCCTCATTTCCCGCGCGCGTCTTTACCTCGAAGCCCGCGACCAGGCCGAAGCTCGGCGAGAGCGGAAAATCGAGCGGGAACCCGGCGGTGATCACCGGCGAGGCGACGGCGAGGTCCGTGGACTTGCCAAACTTCAAAAACCGCACGGGCCGCTCGGCGACGATCTTCAGCACGGCGAGGCCGGTGCGCGCATCGGCGACAATCCGCGTGGCCGGATAACGCTGCTCGCCGGCCGTGATGATCACATCCTGCGACGCGCCGCCGACGCTGAAGCTGGTGAGCAGCGTGCCGTCCGCATCAATGAAAAATCCCGTGCCGCGCAGGTGCCCGTGCTCGTCGTCCGCCTCGATGCAGCAGATGCCGTCGCCGATTTTGCGCACGATGTCGCGCACTTCGCGCGAGAGTGCTTCGGCCTGCGAGAGCGCGGGCTTCGCCGGTTCCGCGACGCGCGCCGGATCGGCTCCGCGCGCCGGCGCGAGGCCGGCGAGGGTGAGCGCCGCAACGGCCGCGGCACCCGCGAGGCTAGAAGCGAATCGGCGTCGTTTCATGCCTTTCATAGCTGACCGGTTGCGCATCAATGATGAACCGCACGGGCGCGGACGGATCGCGTTGCACGCGGTGATTTTCCTGCGGCGCGAGGGGCTGCACGCTGGGGGGCTGCAGCGTGAGCATCGGTCCATTTTGCGCGAGCGCCGCAGAGCCCGAGGCTGTGCGGACGGCGAGTTGCGACGCATCAGCAGCCCGATCCGGAATCGCGATGCGAATCGCGAAGACGCCCGCGACGAGCAGCGCCGCCATCGAGCCCGCGTGACGCCAGTCCATTTGCAGCGGGGCAAAAAATGCGCGGATGCGCTCGAGGGCGATCTGCCATGCGGGGCGGCGGAGCATTTCCTCGCGCTGCCGGCGGTGCACGCGATCGAGGAGATTTTCAAAGTAGCCCGGCGGCGGTGTCTCGTGGCGTTTGAGACGCAGGAGAGCCTGGAGTTGCGATTCGTTGAGCGGCTGATTTTCCATGGCTAGGCGGAGTGGGAGTTGGAATGGACGGGCGCGAACTCGGAGAGCCACGCCTGAAGCTGTTTGTGTGCGTAAAAAAGCCGCGAGCGGACGGTGCCCTCGCCGATGCCGAGCACTTTCGCGATGTCCGCGTGCGGCATCCCCTGGATGTCGAACATCGTCACGACTGCGCGATGATCGGGCGTGAGCTTCATCATGGCTTCGTTGATTTTTTGCTGCATCTCAGCGAGGTCCGATTCGCGGACGGGCGTGCTCGTGGATTGCAGTTCGACGAATTCCTTGTCCTGCAAAATGCCGTTGTCCACGTCATCGAGGCTCATCATCCAGCGGCGGCCGCGGCGCTTCAGAAAGTTCAGCGTGGTGTTCGCGGCGACCGAGTGCAGCCAGGTGTAAAACTGCGATTTTCCGCGGAAGCCGCCGATGCTGCGGTAGGCTTTGGCCCACACGTCTTGGAGCAAATCGTCCGTGTCGTCGTGGTTCGACGTCATGTTATACACGAGCGCGTAAAGCCGCGCGCTGTGCTTCACCACGAGCGCGTCAAACGCCGCCGAATCGCCCGTCTGCGCACGGGCGACAAGCTGCTCGTCTTCATTTCGGCTTTGGGCCTGCGGATCCATTTCGCGTGCGCCACTCTTACCCGCGAGCGCCGCTGCGGGAAAGGCCGATTCGGCTGGGAGAGGGGAGGACACCGAGGAAAGCAAAGGCAGGGAAATGGCGGTCATTTAGTCGAGGCGCGAACCCAGCAGAGGGTGGCACCAAAACCGGCGGTGCTCAGAGCGTGCAGGATCAGAGCGAAACCGGCGATGAGAAATGAAGTCATTTTCGGCGAAAGGATTCCGTGTGGCTTTTTCAGACAACCGGGTGGGGCGGATGTTCAAATGAAAATCGTGCCGCTCCGAACCGCGCCCCGATCGCACTCGCCAATGCATCGCATCGCCTGCACCTTCCGCGTCCCATGCCCCGCACCGTCGCAATCGTAGGCCGCCCGAATGTCGGCAAGTCCGCTCTCTTCAACCGTCTCGCGGGGAGAAAAATCGCGATCGTCCATGACCAGCCGGGCGTCACGCGCGACCGCATCTCGGCGGTCTGCAAGCTCGGCCGCGCGCCGTTCACGATATTCGACACGGGCGGCATCGGGGCGGATGTGGACATGTCTTTCACCGAGCAGGTGAATACCGAAGTGGACATCGCCATCGAGACGAGCGACGTGCTGGCCTTCGTCGTGGACGGGCAGGAAGGGCTCACCGGGATTGATGGCGACCTCGCAAAAAAACTCCGGCGCGCGCGCAAGCCGATCGTTTTGGTCGTGAACAAAATAGACCACGCGAAGCACGGGCAGTACGCGAATGAATTCACGAAGCTCGGCTTCGAGCGTTTGCTCACGATCAGCGCCGAGCACGATCTCGGCACGACGCGGCTCGTCGAGGAAATCGAGGAACTGCTCCCGCCGCATGTCCCCGCCGAGCCGGGCGAGGAAAAGGGACGCCCCCTGCGCATCGCGATCGTCGGCAGACCGAACGTCGGCAAGTCCTCGCTCACCAACCGCATCCTCGGCGATGAGCGCACGCTCGTCTCGCCCATCAGCGGTACGACGCGCGACGCCGTGGACATCCTGTACACGCGCGGCAAGCACGAGTACATGCTCATTGATACCGCCGGCATCCGCCCGCGCGGGAAGCGCGACAATTCGGTCGAGATTTTCAGCGTCATGCGCAGCGAGGCGAGCATCGGGCGCTCGGACTTGTGCTGCCTCGTGATTGATGCCGTGGATGGCGTGACTGCGCAGGACAAAAAAATCGCGGGACTCATCCAAGAGGCAAAAAAGCCGTGCGTCGTCGCGATCAACAAGTGGGACCTCATCAAGGAAAAGACCGATGACAAGGAGAGACTGAAAGCCGTGCTGCAGCAGATCGAGTCGGAGCTTTTCTTCATCAAATACGCACCCGTGCTGCTGCTCAGCGCGAAGACCGGCGAAGCGCTCGATCGCCTCTTCAAGACCATCGAGAAAGTCCGCACCGGCGCGAAGCAGCGCATCACCACCGGCCCGCTGAACCGCCTCATCGCCGAAGCCATGACCGCGCATCCGCCCGGAGCGCGCAGCGGCAAGCGCCTCAAAATCCTCTACGGCACG
>JBBQJR010000305.1:0-4071 GCA_038326125.1 Chthoniobacterales bacterium | reverse complement strand
CGCGCTCGACCCGACCACCGAGGCCGCAATCATGACCACGCTCGAAGAACTCATGCGCGGCCGCACGACGCTCATCATCACGCACCGCATCGCGACCGTGCATCGTGTGGACAAGATCGTCGTGCTCGGAGACGGCACCGTTCTCGAGGAAGGCAAAGGCCCCGAGCTCGTCGCGCGGGGCGGGCGCTACGCGCAGCTCTACCGCTCGGCAAATCTCGGCTGAGCGCCGCAGTTTTTTCCGCGGAGGTTGCGCGGATTTTTCAGCGCGGCTTGGGCAGTGTGATGTGCGGCTCGCGGAGGTAGAGCGGTTCGAGGTCGCCCTCGGCGCAGATGCCGCGCCCGGCGGCGGCGAGGCGCGCGAGCGTGAGCGCG
Organism: Chthoniobacterales bacterium; assembly: GCA_038326125.1. Lineage (GTDB taxonomy): Bacteria > Verrucomicrobiota > Verrucomicrobiia > Chthoniobacterales > Chthoniobacteraceae > SXWH01. The sequence continues at coordinate 3,699 of JBBQJR010000305.1, read as the reverse complement.
CGGGGACGCGTAATTTTTGCCTGCGGGACGAGCGCGAACGGCTCGGCGCTGAGCACCGGCCAGCCGGGAAGCGCGGCGATGCGCGCGAGCAGTCCCGCCGCGTCGGTGAGCAGCGGACCTTCGATGCAGAGGCCGCGCTCGACTTTGGAGAAATAAAACGTGTCGCGCCGCGCGTCGCCGATCGCGAGGTGGTGATCCGCCTCGCATTCCCACGCGGCGACGCTCGGGAGTCCGACGAGCCGCGCGCCGTCGGCCAGCGCGAGTCCCATCGCGGTCGCGATGGAGATGCGGATGCCCGCGTAGCTGCCGGGGCCGAGGCCGACGGCGATGCAGTCGAAATGCGCGACGAGTTCGCGCGCTCGCTGCAGCAGCGGGACGAGCGCGCAGCCGTGGTTGCGGGCCGACGTGAAGGACTCGTCGAGCAGCACGCGCGCGCCGTCGAGGAGCGCGACGCTGCCGTGCGAAGTCGAGGTGTCGAGCGCGAGGACGATCATGCGCGCGGCACCTCCGGGAAGTTTGCGCATTCCTCGCTCGCTTCGCTCTCTTCGATCTCGCGGATGTCGCCGCCGCCGCCATTTTCCGTGGGCGCGCGCAGGCGGAACCACCGCGTGCCGCGGGGCAGCAGCGCGGGGAATTTTCCGGCCCACTCGATCACGACGACGCCGTCCGCGCCGAGGTAGTCGTCGAGCCCGATGCGCAGCGCCTCGTCCTCACTTTCGAGCCGGTAAAAATCGAAGTGAAACAGCGGCAGGCGCCCGCCGGTGTATTCGTGGACGAGCGTGAAAGTGGGGCTCGTCACGTCGCCCTCGCAGCCGAGCCCGGCGGCGAGGCCTTTCACAAAATGTGTCTTGCCCGCGCCGAGATCGCCGTCGAGCGCCAGCACGTCGCCCGCACGCAACGCGGACGCGAGCGTGCGCGCGTGCGCGAAAGTTTCGGCGGGGCTATGCGAAATGATCGAAGCCACGAGCGGCGGGTTTTCGTCGGGCATCTGCTGGCAAGCGCGCGTCCGTCAGATTTGCGCGCTGCGATCTGAGGCGCTTCGATTGGGACGAGGGTGCGGTGAGCATTCCAATTTGCGTGAGGAGCACCCGGGGAAACTTTGCGCGCCATTTCGCGGCGAGTCGCGCGAGATCGCGCGGCGCGACGGCGAAGAGCAGCTCGAAATCCTCGCCGTCGCCGAGTGCCTGCGCCAGCGTGCAGCCGCGCGTGCGCGGGATTTTCCTCTCCCACATTTCAAAGCCGCACTCGCTCGCGCGAGCGAGGCGCGGGAGGTCGGCGGCGAGGCCGTCGCTGAGGTCCATCATCGCGCGGATGCGGAAATTTTCCGTGAGCCAGTGCGCCTCTGCGAGCCGCGGCATGAAGTCGAGATGCTTGCCGACGCGCGAGCCGCCGAGCGTGCCGGTGACGAAAAGCGCGTCGCCCGCGCGACCGCCGCCGCGCGTCACGCAGCGGGTGCGCGCGACTTCGCCCGTGAGCGCGACGCTGATGAAGGCTGGCCCCGGCGAGCGCGCCGTCTCGCCGCCGACGATGCTCACGCCGAAGCGCTTTGCGGCCCTGCGCAACCCTGCGTAGAGCCCGCGCAGCCACGCCATTTCCACGTCGCGCGCGACGGCGATCGTGATGAGCGCGTGCCGCGGCGTGCCGCCCATCGCGGCGATGTCGCTTACCGCGCGGCACAGGGCCTTCCATCCGACACGGGCGGGATTTTCCGCCGGCAAAAAATGCACGCCCTCGATCACGCAGTCTGTTTTCAAAAGCCGCCACACGCGATCACGCGCACCGCCGATGACCGCGCAATCGTCGCCCGCGCCGTGCCGCACATCCGCACCGAGCGGCAGACCGCGCGTGATCGCCGCCACCACGGCATCCTCGCCGAGCGCCGCGATTTTCATGGGACCATCCCGTGATTCGTCGCCCACCACATGGCGACGAGCGAGGTCGCGTTGAACCACGCGTGCATGAAAATGCAGACGAGGATCGAGCCCGACCATTCGTACGCGAGGGTGAGGCCGAGCGCGAGCAGCGTGAGGCCGGGCATCCCCAGCGCGTTGTTGTGCACCGCGCCGAAGAGCAGCGAAATCCCCAGTGCCGCGGGCACCGGCCCGACGACGCGTTTCAGCACGGCGTAGAAATATCCGCGAAAAAGAATCTCTTCGGTGATCGGGGCGATGACGACGGCGGCGACGAACACCTGCCAGATGATCTCGCTCTTCCCGGTCTTCGCCGCCTGCTGGTAAATCTTCACCAACTCCTGCTGCTCCGCGTGGCCGCCGAGGAGTTCATACGCCAATGTCGTGACGAGCATGAAGAGCGGCAGCAACAGCAGCGTGAGACCCGCGGACAGCGCGATGGCGCGGAAAAGTCGGACGCGCCGCAGTCCGAAAATCTGCGGGAGGCTCACGCCGCGCGCGATGAGAAATGCCAAAATCACAGCGGCGGGCAGTGCGAGTTGGAGTGCCCCGTAAATGATGTGCAGGTCCGACAGGTCGCCACCGGCACCGCCCGGATCCGCCGGCTTGGCGGGCGGCGGCAGGACCCATTGCAGCGCGATCAGGGCGAAAAAAAAGATCACGATCGTGGAGGCCAGGAGCACGTCCGGCAGGCCGAACAAATCGCTCCGCACGAGGCCGCCGCGCAGCTTCACGCGGCGGAGCATTTTCCGGTACGAGAAAATCCCCGCGATGAGGAGCAAAAGCGAGAGGACGTTAAGCAGGAGCCACTGCGCCGCGGAGATTTGCTCCACCGGCAGTTGGATTTCCTTGGAAAGTATGGCGACCAGCACGACTCGTGGGCGGGCTTGGAGCGACTCAGGGCGCGAGGATTTCCGGCAGCAGGTAGAGCCGGCCGGGCTGGAGGTGCAGCGAGGACTGCGGGCCGAGATGGATCTCCACGCGCTTCGATTCATCGGCCTTGCCGGAAAGATGGAGGAGGCGGCTGAGCGTCTCGATTGCGCGGTACTCGACCACCGTCGCGCCGGGCGCGCCGCCGAGTTCGATCGCCTTTTTCACCGCGTCGTCGAGGTCGCCGAGTTGATCGATCAGCTTCGCGTCGAGCGCGTCTTTTCCGGAAAGCACGCGACCGTCGGCGACGCCGTTGCGCAGCGTGTCCTCGGGGATTTTCCGCTCGGCGGCGACGATGCCGACGAACTTCCCGTACGTCTGCATCACGAGCTTCTGCACGTATTCGGTTTCTTCGGGCGTGATGGGGCGCGAACCGCTGAGCATGTCCTTCATCTTGCCGCTTTTAAACGTCACCATTTGCAGGCCCACTTTTCCGAAAAGGTCCGCGTAGTTCAGCGTCTGCATGATCACGCCGATGCTGCCGGTGAAGGTCGTGTCGCGCGCGATGAGGTGGCTGCCGCCGAGCGCCGCATAGTAGCCGCCGCTCGCCGCCATCGCGCCCATGCTCACGACGATCGGCTTCCGGTCGCGCGCCTTGCGGATGATGTTGTAAATGTCGTCGCTCGCCGTGACTTCGCCGCCGGGCGAATCGATCGCCAGCACGATCGCGCGCACTTCCTTGTCCTCGATCCCTGCTTGAATTCCAGCCGCACATCATCCGGCGAGACGCCCGTGCTGAAGCCCATGTCGCCGCTGGAAATCAGCCCGCCGAGCCGGATGATCGCGATCTTCGCCTTCACGGTCGGCGTGCCCTCGGCGTAAATTTTTTCGCGGAAATTGCGCGGCCCGCCCGAGGCGA
>JBBQJR010000304.1:0-4083 GCA_038326125.1 Chthoniobacterales bacterium | reverse complement strand
CGGCGCGGACGACTACCTCGCGAAGCCGTTTGCGATGGAGGAACTGCTCGCGCGCGTGAACGTGCTCACGCGGCGCAAAGGCGAGGACTCGTCTCCGCTCATGCACGTCGGCGATTTGGTGATGAACGAGACCACGCACGTCGTCACGCGCGGCGGTAAGACCGTCCACCTTTCGCAGCGCGAGTATGAAGTGCTCCACTTTCTCCTGCTGCACGCGGGCCGCACCGTTTCGCGCACGGAAATCTGCGAGCATGTGTGGAAGAGCGCGCTCGCGAACGACACGAATGCCGTGGACGTGTACATCCAGCGACTGCGCACGAAGGTGGACGAGGCTCCGGCGGAAAAGCTGATCCAGACGGTGCGCGGGGTGGGCTACGTGATCGCCGAGCCGGGAAAATGAGGCGCCTGCCGCTCACTGCGAAGGTGGCGCTGTGGTCGTTCGTCCTCGCGGGCCTCACGATGGGGAGCGCGCTCGTGGTCATGACGAAGGTGCTCGATCGGGAATTGTTCGCCGCCGTCGAGCAGCGCATGGAGCGCATCGCGAAGGATGTTTTTTGGGAGCTGGATCACCGCCCGGAAGGTCCGGCCGGGACGATGGCGACGATCAGCAAGGAGATGCTGCCGCGCTCGCTCGGCGCGCTGCCGATCGAGATTCTCGGGCCGGGAGAAAAAATCCTCTACCACTCGCAGGGGCTGAAGGATCGCACGCTCGCCGGCGGCCCGGAGACCCCGCACACGATGCTGCTCGGAAAAGCGTCCTACCAAGTCGCGAGCTATGCGCAGCGCGGCATGACAATCCGGATCGCGTACCCGCTCAGCGCGACGAAGCTTTCGCTCCAGCGCGTGCAGACTGCGAGCCTCGTCGCGCTGCCGCTCGCCGCGCTGCTCAGCCTGGTCGGCGGCTATTGGGTCGCAGGCCGCGCATTGAAGCCCGTGCGGAAAATCACCGAGGCCGCGGCGCGCATCACCGCGGAGGATTTGCACCAGCGCCTGCCCGTGCCCGCGGCGCGCGATGAAATCCGCCTGCTCTCGAATGTGCTCAACGACACCTTCGAGCGGCTCGAGCGCAGCTACCTGCAGGCCGTGCGCTTTGCCTCGGATGCGTCGCACCAGCTCAAGACGCCCATCACCGTGATGCGCGCCGCCATCGAGTCGCTGCTCGCGGACCCCGCGATGCGCATCGAGCACGCGGTCGTGCTCGATGATTTGCTCGACCAGACGCGCCGGCTCTCTTCGCTCACCGAGGGCCTGCTCCTCCTCGCGCGCGCCGACGCCGGCGGGATCAAAACGCAGCCGGGCGAAGTGGACATCATCCCGATCGTGGAGCGCTGCATCGAGGACGCCGAGGTGCTCGGGTCCAATCAGCAAATCCAAATCCAGCGCGAATTTCCCCCGCGGCTCCGGGCGCTCGCCGATCCCGGCCGCACCGAGCAAATCCTTTTGAACCTCCTCGAAAATGCCGTGAAGTACAACCGCCACGGCGGCCTCATCCGCGTCCGCGCGGGCGACCGGCGCGACGGCATTTTCATCACCGTCACGAACACCGGCGTGCCGATCCCCCCGCAGCGGATGCCGTGGATCTTCGACCGCTTCGCGCGCGGCGACCGCGACGAATCCCGCGCCGGCCACGGCCTCGGCCTCAGCATCGCCCGCGAACTCGCGACCGCGCAGGGCGGCGACGTGCGGCTCGTGCGCTCGGATGCCGAGGGCACGGAATTCGAACTCCGCCTCGTCCCGCCGGAGGGCAAGACTTCGGACAACCCGCTCATCCCGCTGCTCACGCCGCCGCCCACGCGCGTCGCGCTGATGCGCAATCCGGGTTGAGTTCACCGCGCGTTTTCGCACGCGCGCCGCGCCGCTCACTCCGCCGCTTTTCCTTGGCGGCGCTTCTGCGGGTTGCCGGGCGGTTTCGCGTTTCGCAAAGTTTTCGCCTGCTCGCGCGCCGCGCGGATTTCCGCCTCGTTCAGCGAAAATCCCGTCGTGCCGGAGGCCATCAGATTCGTTGTGTCCTGCCGATGGGCGAGGCTGAGCGCGTGCCCGATTTCATGCGAGGTCACGCGCGGCAGCGGCTCGTCCAGCCCGCCCTCGACTGGGCGAAGCCGCGCGGTGTCTTTCACCACGATGATTTCACCGGCAAAAAATCCGTTCGGCGTCACCTCCTTCACGTAGCACACGTTGAGCGCCGTCGCGCTCAGGCTCGCTCTTGGGATCATGGCTTTCACCCGCGCGAATTCCGGCTGCTGCGCCAGCGCCTCCGTCAGCGCCGCGGCTTCGGTGCGGACGATGGACTCGATCTCAAACCGGATGCCCGCCTGCGCCCACACGAGATTCACCTTGCTGAAAATGCGCCGCACGTCCGCCTCCACGAGCGTCGTGTGCATCGCCGGCCCGCCCGCCGACTGCACGAGATGCACGCGCACCGGCACGATGATCTCCGGTGTCGTCTGCGCGCGCAGCTCGCTCTGCGGCGGAGGTTCGCAGAGCGCGGAGCACACGCCGCGTTGCGTGAATGCGAGCGCGAGGAGAAAGCCGCAGAGCGCGGGGAAAAGGAGCACCGGTTTCATTTTAAAAAGCGCCCACCCACCGTGCCGTCATGCACGCTCATTTCGTGTCCGCATTCGCGGTCACGCCGCTCATCGGATTGTGAATGATCGCGTCCCACGCGAGTTCCTGCAGCAGCCTGTTGAGCGCGGGCGCGGCGAATTCCTTGTTGCTCTCCAGCTCCGGCGGCATCGGCAGGCCGACGGGGCTGCGGCGGTAAATCACCGCGTAGTGGCAGTACGCCGCGAGCACTTTCAGCGGCGGCGCGGGATGGCCCCACATGTCGGTGAAAAGCCGCCACTGCACCTTCAGCCCCGGCACTTTTCCGCGGACGATCTGCTCCCGCAGCGCGATGCTCGCCGCGCCCACGGGGACCACGACGAGCGCGTCTTTCCCGAGCCGCTGATTGATGTCGCGCACGTGCTGCTCGATGTCGTGCTCATAGCTTGCGTTCGCCTTGCGCAGCTCCGCGAGGTCGGTCGCGTTGTGGTCCACGAACTTGCGCGTATCGAGCGGATAGACCGGGTGGTATTCATCATTCGGCAGCCAGTATTCCTGCACGGTGATGCGGATGTCCGGGTTGTGCTCGAAGGCGAGTTTCGCAAATTTTTCGATCCCCTCATCCGGCAGCCAGATCGGCGAAAGCGTGAGCACATCCACCTTGCCCTCGGTCAGCAGCTTCTTCGCGAGATTCTTTTCGTCCGCGACATCCCAATGCTGGCTCACGCGCGAGCCGCCGATCGAGGACACGCCCGCGATCTGATGCCCGGCGATGCCCGCACTTTTCGCGACATCCGCGATCATTTGCGCCGCCCACACATGGAAGCTGTGACCGCAGGTGAACACGCGCAGCCCCGCGGGCAGCGGCGCGGCAGGGGCCGCCTTCGCGTTCCGGCTTGCGGCTGCAAAAATGGAAAAACCGGCCGTCGCCGCCAAAAAGCGGCGGCGGGAAATGGCGGAGCGGAGGAGGGTCTGGTTCATGTGGGCAGGGTGTTAAAAATTTCGCATGCCGCAGACTGTCTGCGCACAGGCGGCACGCGAGGGCGGTTCCGGGACTTCCGACTTTACGGCTGGAACATCGCGTTCGTACGGTCGCCGCCGCTGAGCACGTACGCGACGAGGTCGAGGATTTCTTCCTTCGTCAGCATCGCGAGCAGCATCGGCGGCATCGGCGAAATCTTGCTCGGCTCGATGCTTTTCACGAGCTTGCGGTCCACGGCGGTCTGCTGGTTTGGCTGCGAAGGATCCGTGCAGATCATCACGTTGTCGCCATTGTGTTTCACGATGGTGCCGATGTTTTGCTCGCCGTCATTTTTCGTCACGACTCTCGGGACGAACTGCTCGTTGATGACCTTGCACGGGTTGATGATGTTATCGAGCAGGTCGCTCGGGCTGTAGCGGCCGCCGGCCTGCGTCAGGTCGGGGCCGGTCATGCCGCCCTCGTTGCCGTAGCGGTGGCAGGTGAAGCACGCGGCGGCACCGAACATCTTGCGGCCATGGTCGAAGCTGCGGCCTTTCATTCCGGTCTTCGTCGCGGCGCTG
>JBBQJR010000303.1:0-4088 GCA_038326125.1 Chthoniobacterales bacterium | reverse complement strand
GCCGGAGAATCACGTCGCCCGCCTTCGCGCCCGCGGCGGCCAGCGGCGATTTTTCCGTGACCTCGCGCAGCACCGCGCTCCCATTTTCCGAACTCTCGAAGACCGCGCCGAGTACCGCTTTTTTCCCCGTGTTGCGCGGCCCAAACGGTTCCGGCCGCGAGCCGGGGATTTTCCCCCACCGCTCGCCTTTCAGCATTCGCTCCCACGCCATTTTCGCCGCGTTCACCGGCGCATCGCGATTGAAGCTGAGACTCTCCGAGATGGATGAGTGGATGCCGACGACTTTGCCCTCGAGATCAAACATCGGCCCGCCCGAATCGCCGCCGACCAGCGTGCAGTCGCTCACGATGAAGCCGTCCAAATTTTTCGAACTGATGCGCCCGATGCGCACCGGCGGCGTGCGCCGCACATCATAGCCGCCGGGATGGCCGAGCGAGACGACGATGGTGGTGATGTCCAGCCGGTCCGAGTCGCCCATTTCCGCGAACGCGTATTTTCCCGGCTCGATGATTTTTGCGAGGCTCACATCGCGCGTGTAGTCCGCGCCGAGCACCTTGCACTTCGCCTGTTTCCCGTCGGGGAAAACGACGATCATCGTGTCATTCCCGAAGGTCACATGGCCGGCGGTGAGGATGATGCCATCCGCCGAGACGACGACGCCCGAGCCCGCGCCGGGCACTTTTTCGCCGAGCAGCGCGACGACGGAAGGCGTGGTCGCGACGACGATTTTTTTCACCTTCGCCTCCATCGCCTTCATCTGATCCACCGTGAACGCCAGCGCCGGCCGCACCGCGCAAAAGGTGAACGCGAAAAGTGCGCCGAGGATGCGGAGAATTGCCATCATGCGAAGGGATGTTGCGGGAAAAATGCGAAGCAGCGCCACGAGCTTGTGCAATCAATCTGCATCCGCCCGGAAAACAAGGGGGCTTGTCGGGTGTGAGTTTCTGTTCCGAGTATGAAAGGCGGTTCTCCACGATCATCCTGAGTTCAAGAACTGGAAGAATGGCGAACCGAATGAAGCGGAGACGGAGTGGCAGATTTTGCAAAAGGACACCACCGAGGCCATTCAATCCGTCGGGCTCGCTTTGCTGTCCGCAGAAAATAGGATCACGCCCATGCCACACGTCGAAAAACACTTCGCAGGCGGCGAAACGGTGCGCGATGTCGTCATCGGCATGGCCGATGGTCTCACGGTTCCCTTCGCCCTTGCCGCAGGCATTTCCGGTGCCATCGCCTCGACGCATATCGTCGTGACTGCAGGCCTCGCCGAAGTCGCCGCCGGATCGATCGCGATGGGCCTCGGCGGCTTTCTTGCCGCGCGGGGCGATGCCGAACACTACCATTGTGAACTGCTTCGCGAGGAGCGCGAGATCGTGGAGGTGCCGGAGCGCGAGGCGCAAGAGATCACGGATCTGTTCAAGGACTACGGCGTGAGTCCTGAGGAAGCCGCGCCAGTGGTGGCCGCACTCCGCCGCGAGCCAAAGGCGTGGCGCGATTTCATGATGCGTTTTGAACTCGGACTGGAAGAGCCGGATCCAAAACGCGCGTTGCGCAGCGCGTTCACCATCGCGGGCTCGTACATCGTCGGAGGGATGATCCCGCTGCTGCCCTACATGCTCGCAGGCGATGCCCATTCGGCGCTCCTGATTTCCATCGCGGTCACCCTGCTTGCACTCATCGTCTTTGGTTTTGTGAAAGGCCATTTCACCGGGGTGTCGAAATTCAAAAGCGCGTGGCAGACCGCATTGGTCGGCAGTCTCGCGGCGGGCGTCGCCTTCGCGATCGCCAAGGCCATCTCTTAGTTTGGCGCGACGCGATCACTCGTCCTGTTTCCCGCCCCGTTTGGTCGCGACCCGTGGCAGGTTATCAATTCACGTATGAGCGCGAAGGCGGCACCATCGTCAGCAACGCCAGCAGCTAGGCCTTCGCCAGTCCACGCCACATCCGGAAATGCGGGCCGACGGTCGCGATGTCGAACTCCGCTCCGGCGACCTGCCAGCCGTGCTGCGCGTAAAATTTTGCGGCGCTCGTGCGTGCGTTGCACCAGATCAGCGCCGCGCCCTTCTCGCGTGCCGCGGCGACGCACGCATCGAGCAGCGCTTGGCCGAAACCCGCGCCGCGCACCTCCGGCAGCGTGGCCATGCCGCGAAGCTGCCATGTCGGCGACACCTCCGGCTTTGCCAAAAATGGCGCGAGGTAAGTCGAGGCGACGCCGACGAGTGCATCTCCGTCGAACGCGCCGAAGTGGAGCGTGCCCGGCGCGTCGTCACCATCGAACACCGCCGTCTCGCGCGGAAAGCCGGGGCGCAAAATCGGCCAGCGCACCGCGATCGTCTCGGCCGCGGAAATCGTGCGGATCATTTTCGCAGCCGCCGACGGCAGGATGCGGGCACTTTCCCTCTCCGCGGCTTCGCGGCTTTGCGTGCGACCATCGCGCTCATTCCCGTTTCCGCCCGACGATGCGCTCGACGTATTTCGCGAGCAGATCGAATTCAAGATTCACCCGCTCGCCTTTCCGCCGCGCCGCGAGATTCGTGACCGCGCGCGTGTGCGGGATGATCCAGCAGACGAAGCTCGCCGCGCTTCCGTCATGCACTTCCGCGACCGTGAGGCTGATGCCATCCACCGCGATGCTGCCCTTGCACGCGAGGTACTGCGCGAACTCCGCCGGCAGCGCGACCTCGAGCCGGAAGTCCGCGCCATGCGGCGAGAAATCGAGCACCTCCGCGCTCGTGTCCACGTGGCCCTGCACGAAATGGCCACCGAGCTTCGCGCCCGCGCCGAGCGCCGGCTCGAGGTTCACTTTTTCACCCGGTGAAAGCGCGCCGAGATTCGTGAGCCGCAGCGTCTCCGCGAGGAGATCAAAGGACACGCGCCCGCCGTCGCGCGCGGTCACGGTGAGGCAGCAGCCATTCACCGCGATGCTGTCGCCGATCTGCGCGGACGGTCCGGTCGCAGGCGCGCGCAGAGTGAGGCGCGCGCTTTCGCCCGTGCGGATGAGCGAGGCGATCTCGCCGGTTTCGATGACCAGTCCGGTGAACATGGCGCGAGCTTACCCGAAGATGGGCCAGCGCGAAAAGAACAGGATGCCGATGAGCGCGAGGAACGGCAGCGCGACCGCACAACATCGGGCCACGGGGTGATTTTCACACCGAGTTCCGCGTCCCGGGTTTCGCAGGAAAAGTGAGCCGGTCTCCTGCGATCTGCGTCCGCGCTCAGTGCAGCGGACGATCATAAACCGGGAAGGCACGCAGCTCGCCGCCGGGCCAGTAGAAGCAGCGCGGGAATGCAAACAGATTGCTCTTTGCGACGTAGCCAAGCCGCCCGCTTTTGCCCGCGAAATTCGCGTCGTAGATCCGGAATTTCATCCCGCCGCCCGGCAATCGCTCGGCGTGATAGACGAGCACGACGTGGTTCATGTGCGGCAGCTTCGCGAGATACATCGCGCGGATTTCGCCGCGGCTCACATGTGCGAAAAGTGTCTCCGCGATGCTGCGCTGCCGCAGGCGGATGAGGGGACTCATCACGCGCCAGTTGCCGACGCGCAGATAGGTGAGCAGCCAGTTGCCGATGTTGTCGCGGATCGTGTCCTCGTGCTCGCGCGAGAACGACCAGAGATCTGCGTAGCCGGGAAAAACGATGCGCTCGCGGCGTTCCGTCCACGGCGCGAGGGCGAAAAGCTTTCGCAGCCGCGCACGGTATTCCTCCTCGGAAAGTCGCGGCTGCCTCGGCTCGAAACGCGCGAATTGCCAAAACTGCATCGCCGACCGCGTGAACAAAAAACACGCGTGCGTGGGCCGGCCCGACTTCGCCTTTTTGCTCATGCGCAATTTGCCCTCCGCCGTCACCTCGTAGTTCATCACCGTGTCATTGGAAAACGCGAACGCATTGCGTCGCGGATCAAATTCGCGCGCGAGCAGGGCGGACGTGAGGGCGAGAAAAATGGCGGCGGTGCGGAACATGGCGCGCAGTTCCTACCACACATCCCGCCCTTGCCAACTGCCCGCGCTCACGGGGCGCATCCGGAAGGGAGTGCCCGCGAAACACGCGAATGCCCGCGAAAAACAAAAAGCAGAACTTTCGCGTAA
>JBBQJR010000302.1:0-4153 GCA_038326125.1 Chthoniobacterales bacterium | reverse complement strand
GTGCGATCAAGTTCCGCCGCTGGGTCGTGCCGTGCGCCGTGCCGTTCATGCTCGCCGCCGTCTTCGCTTCGCGGCGTGCCCTGCAGGTGCCCGCCGCTTTTTCCGGCGAGGTCGCCGTCGCGAGTTCCGCGATGCAGGTGGACTTTCATTTTCGACCCGTGAAGCCCAGAACCGACTACCTCGTGCTTGCGCCACTCGCGGCGTTCGTCTTCCTCGCCGTCATCGCGCTGCAGTCGTTTGGCTGGCGGCGGCTCACCTCACGGTTGCTCGCCGATGTCGCCAAAGATCCGCGCCTCGTCGTCCCGCACAGCGCCGTGCCGTGGGTCGCGCGGACGCCCATCGATCACTGGAGCATGACGGCGCTCGTCGCGCTGCACGAGGGCAGGCAGCCGGGAAAATATTTCGCCTTCAACGACGATGCGACCGCTGCACTGCGCGAGGGAAAAATCTGGCTCGGTGAAGGCCACACGATCTCTCCGGCACCCGGAGCGGCCGGATTTTTCGATCATCGTCCGCTGCTCGAGCGGCTCACGGCGGAGCCGCGCTAGCCGATCTTCCCCGCGACGAGCTTCTCCAGTTTCACGATATCCGCGGCGAATTTGCGGATGCCGTCCGCCGTCTTCTCCGTCGCCATCTGGTCGTCGTTGAATTCGTAGCGGAACTTCTTCTCGTCGAAGTGCAGCTTCGCGATGTCCATGCCCTTCGCGGCAGCCGCGTCGAGTTTGCGCGTGAGCGGCTCCGTGCTCGCCTGCAATTCCCCGAGCAGCGCCGGGCTGATCGTGAGCAGATCGCAGCCCGCGAGTTCGGTGATCTCGCCCTTGTTGCGGAAGCTCGCGCCCATCACCTCGGTCTGGTGGCCGAACTTCTTGTAGTAGTTGTAAATCTGCGTGACCGACACCACGCCGGGGTCTTCGGTCGGCGCGTAGTCCTTCTTCGTGCTCGCCTTGAACCAGTCGAGAATGCGCCCAACGAACGGCGAGACGAGCTGGATCCCGCCCTCCGCGCACGCGACGGCCTGCGCGAGCGAAAAGAGGAGCGTGAGATTGCAGTGGATGCCTTCCTTTTCCAGCACCTCTGCGGCCTTGATGCCCTCCCAAGTGCTCGCGATTTTGATCAACACGCGGTCGCGGCTAAGACCCGCCTTTTCGTAAAGTGCGATGAGCTGGCGGCCTTTCGCGATCGATCCGTCGGTGTCGAACGACAGCCGCGCATCCGTCTCCGTGCTCACGCGTCCCGGCACGATTTTCAAAATCTCCAGCCCGAAATTCACGAGAATGTGATCCACGACATCGTCCACCTGCTTCGCGCCGGAAAGGCCGCTGCCCTTGCGATCCGTCACCGCTTTGTCCACGAGCGGCGCATACTCGGGCTTCGATGCGGCGGCGAGGATGAGCGAAGGATTCGTCGTCGCGTCCTGCGGCTTGTAAGCCTTCATGGATTCAAAATCGCCCGTGTCGGCGACGACTTTGGTGAGTTGCTTGAGTTGGTCGAGTTGCGTGGTCATGTCGTTGGAAAAAGTGCGGATGGCTTCGGAAAAGGAACGCCGACCCTAGGCCCAATGGTGCCGTGCGCCAACCGGAATTTCGTTTTGAAAATCCCGAACGCAAGCGCGCGTCCAGCAGGCGCACCGCGGCGGCGAAAAGCAATTCGCCGCGGAACGCGGTGGCAACTTCGCGCCCTTCGCGTTTTCTTTCGCCGCCATGCACACCGATGCCGAAGCCCTCCTCTCCAAACGCTGCGCCGTCATGCGTCGCTTGATCCGCGCGCATGGCCCGTGCGGACTCGTGGCGCGGAGACGTTCGCCCTACGAGGCGCTCGTGAATGCGGTCGCGCACCAGCAACTCCATGCCAAGGCGGCGGAGGCGATTTTGCGACGGTTCGCGGCGCTGTTTCCCACCGTGCGTTTCCCCAAGCCCGAGCACGTCTTGGGCTCCACCGATGCGGCACTCCGCGGCGCGGGATTTTCTGCGGGGAAGATTCTCGCGCTTCGCGACATCGCCGCCAAGACGCTCAGCGGCCTGGTGCCGAAACGCGCGGCCGCGCTGAAGATGGACGACGCGGAATTGATCGCCCGCCTCACCGAGGTCCGCGGCGTCGGTCGCTGGACGGTGGAAATGCTGCTCATTTTCACGCTCGGCAGGATGGATGTTTTTCCCGGCGACGACTTCGGCGTGCGCAGCGGCTGGCGTCTCGCGATGAAACTCGATGCGCTCCCCCAGCCGAAGGCGCTGCGCGAAATCGCCGAGCGCTGGCAGCCGCACCGCACGCTCGCCGCGTGGTATCTCTGGCGCGCGGCTGACGCGGGAAAGTGACCCTCGCCGAGGAGGCGAAGCGTCGGGCACTTTCGCGGAGAAAACAAAACCCCGGCCTCTCGCGAAGCCGGGGTCCGTTTTGAATTTTTGGTCGCGTCGCTTACTTTGCGTCCGGCGCGGGGGGCACCGGCGGCTTCGGCGCGGGCGGCGGCGCGGGAGCGGCAGACGGGGCTTCGTTGATCACCTCGTCGGTGCTCGGCGCGGGCTTCATCGGCTTCGGCGCGGAAGGAGCCGACGGCGCGGAAGGCGTTCCGGCAGCATCGATCTTGCCCTTCGCGGAGGCCGCGGCAGCGTCCACATTTTGCTTGGAAGCGGCACCCATGGCTTTCACGTCGCTGGCCGCGTCGGTGGCACCGACTTTGGCGGCGGCGTCCGCAGCCTTGTTTGCGTTTTTGTCAATCGCGTCCTTGGTCTTCTCCGTGGCTTTGTCCACGGTGTTCTTGGCGTCGTCTTTCTTGGCATCCACGCTCTTCTCCTCGCAGGCGGCGAAGCCCAGCGCGGCGATGGCGGCGATCATGATAGTTGGTTTCATAAGGGTGTTGTAGTTTTGGTTTTCTGAAAACCGCCGGAGGGCAGTCGTGCTCAAATGTGACAGCCCGGTGGCGGCGCGGTCAATCACCGGGAGGGTGGAATTTTGAATGCTGAATTGCCGGTGCCGAGGCCCAATGCGTGATGCTCCCAAATTCAGCATTGAATTCAAAACCCAAAATTTGCCCCTTTTGCCCCGCTGTCACTTCGCGCAAAGTTTCTCGAGCAGCGAAGTCATCCGCCCGAGCATCGTGCGCGGATCATCCAGCAAACCCGCCGCGGCGAGCGCCTGATCGGCGACTTGCTGCGCGACGATTTTGCCAAGCTCCGCGTCGGAACTGCGCAGCTTTTCCAAGCTCACGATGAGCGGGTGGTCGGGATTGATTTCAATGTCCGGCTTCGGCTCCGGCCCGGTTTCGCCGTCGCGGTTGAGCGCTTTCATCATGCGCCGCATGTTCACCGTCATCTCGGAATCCGAACTCAGCGCAATCGCCGGGCTGCCCACGAGACGCCGCGACACGCGCACTTCCGCCACGCGCTCGCCGACGGTTTCCTTGATGAACTCCGCCAGCTTCGCCGCCGTCTCTGCGTCAAGCCCCTTCGACTCGCGCTCCAGTTTCACGTCCGCCTTCTCCGCGGCGACGAGCTTCTTGCCGTCGAATTCGCGCAGTTGCTCCAGCACGAATTCGTCGCGGGCATCGGTGAGGAAAAACATCTCCCACTTTTTCTCGCGGAACACCTCGTAGCTCGGCGCGGCCTCGCACGCCTCGCGGTTCGCGGCGCTCAGAAAATAAATCTCCGTCTGCTCCGCCGGCATCCGCGAAATGTAGTCCGCGAGGCTCGTAAATTTCCCGCTTTCCGTCGCGCTCGACTCGAAGCGCAGCAGCTTCGCCAGCGCCTCGCGGTGCGCCCAGTCGTTCGACACGCCTTCCTTCAGGCAGTGGCCGTGCTCCTTGAAAAAGCGCGCATACTTTTCCGCGTCCGCGCGCGATTCCTCGTCGAGGAATTTCAGCAGCCGCTTCACCAGCACCTCGCGCAGCTTCGCGATCAGCGCGCTGTCCTGCATCGTCTCGCGGGAAATGTTCAGCGGCAGATCCTCGCTGTCCACCACGCCGCGCAGGAAGCGCGTCCACTCCGGCAGCAGCGTCTTCGCGCGCGACTGTATCAGGATTTTTTTGCAGTACAAATCAACGTGATGCTCCTCGCGCGTGAACGTCGCCAGCTCGAGATTCTTCGACGGGATGAACAGGAGCGCGCGGATCGCCAGCGGTGCGTCCGCATTGAAATGCAGCCGGTAAAGCGGCGCCTCCGCA
>JBBQJR010000301.1:0-4197 GCA_038326125.1 Chthoniobacterales bacterium | reverse complement strand
CATCATGCCGCTCGCGGACAACGAGCACAGCCGCGGCAAGTGTGCTTATAAGGCGCTGCAATCCATGCGCTGCGGCGTGCCGGTGATCGCGAGCGACGTGGGGATCAATCGCGAGTGGATCGCGGACACAGGCGCAGGATTCGTGGTGCAGGACGACGGCTGGCGCGAGGCGCTCGTCGCCCTGCTGTCGGATGCCGCGATGCGCGAGCGGCTCGGTGCGGCGGGAGTCGCGGCGATCCGCGGGGGATTCCGGATCGAGGATGCCGCGCGGAAATATGTGGAGGCGTTCGCGGCGCTGCTCGGCGGAGGCGCGCGCTGACTGCTTTGGGAGCGGCGACTTCTTAGTCGCCGCGGCGACTCAGAAGTCGCCGCTCCCACTTTCACTGCGCGAACTGCATGTCGTAGAGCCGGCGATACGTGCCGCTCAGCGCGAGCAATTCCGTGTGCGTGCCGGTCTCGATGATGCGGCCCTGTTCCATGACGACGATTTGATCCGCGCGCTGGATCGTCGAGAGGCGGTGCGCGATGCAGATGGTCGTGCGACCGACCATGAGTTCCTCGAGCGCCTCCTGCACGGCGCGCTCGGATTCGGTGTCGAGCGCACTCGTGGCTTCGTCGAGGATGAGGATGGGCGCGTTGCGCACGATGGAGCGCGCGATGGCGATGCGCTGGCGCTGGCCGCCGGAGAGCATCGCGCCCTTTTCGCCGATGATGGAATCGTAGCCGCCTTCCTTTTCGCTGATGAAATCGTGCGCGTGCGCGTGCTTCGCGGCGTCCGTGGATTCTTCGCGTGTCGCGCCGGGGCGGCCGAGGGCGATATTGTGGAGGATGGTGTCGTTGAAAAGCACGGTCTCCTGCGTGACGACGGCGATCTGGCTGCGGAGAACGCTTGTGTGGACGTCGCGGATGTCGGTGCGACCGATGGTGATTTTCCCCGACTGCGGATCGTGGAAGCGCAGGAGCAAATTCGTGACCGTGGTTTTCCCCGCGCCACTGCTGCCGACGAGCGCGACGAGCGAGCCGGCTTTCACGGTGAGATTGAAATCATGCAGCACGGGTTTTTCGCCGTAGCTGAACTTGATGTGATCGAACGTCACGTCGCAGCCCGCGGCGGCGAGCGGCTGCGGATGCTCCGGCTCGACGATGTCGTTTTTCGTGTCGAGCAGCGAGAAGACCATCGCGGAAACTACCCGCGCCTGCTCGAGCTGGTTGTGCAGGCGGATGAGGTTTTTCATCGGCTGGTAGAGGAGAAAAATAGAGGTGGTGAATCCCATGATGTCACCCGGTTTCATCGCGCCGGGCTTCGTCCAGAAGGCGATGTAAAGGAAAAATGCGGCGACGCCGACGGAGCCGAGGATTTCCATGAGCCCGCTCGGCAGTTCCCCGGCGCGGACAATGCGCATCCCGTGGTTCGCCATGAGACGCGAGGTGTTTTCAAATTCGTCGGTCGCCTTTTTCTCCAAGTTATAGGCCTTGAGGATGCGGTAGCCGCTGAGGGATTCGTGGACGAGCTTGCCCTGATCGCTGACCTGCTGGACGAGCATGCGCGTGCTTTTCCGCACACGACGCGCAAAGAGTGCGTAGGGCAGCAGCGTGAAAGGCAGGATGCACATCGAAAGCAGGGTGAGGTGCGAGTGCTTGTAAAAGAGCACCGAGAGGAGGCCGATGACCGTGATGGGTTCGCGGATGATCGTGACCCAGGAATTCCCGAGCGCGTGCTGGATGCTGTCCGCCGCCTGAAGCTGCGACATGAGCGTGCCCGTGCTCATGCGGGAAAAAAAGCTGGAGCCGAGCGTGAGCACATGCCGGAACATCCGCACGCGGAGATCCATGACCACGCGCATGGAGACCCAATTCATGAGATAGACATTCACGTAACCGAGGCCCGCGCGCAGGAGCATCGAAAAGGGGATCATCAGGATGATGAAAATGATGACCGTGTGCGAAGCCTGGTTCCCGGATTGCGGCGAAAACGAATTTGCGAAATCAATCAGTTTGCGGACAAAGCCGGGCATGGCGTCCGGGCTGAGCAGACCGCCGGTGGGGTCGCCGGAGGCAGTTTGAAAAATGGTGTTCACTGCGAGATTAATGCTGACCACGAGCAACGGATTCGCGATACCGGCGAGGAAGCCGCAGAGGATGCCGACAATGAGGCGGAACGAATACGGCCGCGCGAGCGCGAGCCCCTGCAGAAGATACTTGAACATCGAACCGCAGAGAGTGGGGAATCGCCGCGCGCGAGGGCGAGCGATTTCTTTCCGCGGCACCGGGCGCGGGATTCCGCGGATGTTTTTAACCACGGATGACACGGATGACGCGGTTGGTTTTCAGACCATCTTTCGGCGATAACCACACTCGCGCGGAGGGTCTGTTCGCATCGAAGGCGCGCTCGGGAGGCCGCGGACGTGGGCTTCCGCTCACGCCTACCCGCGCGAAGTGTCCGCTTATTTCCGGTAGATGTGATCAGAAAGGTGCAATCACATCCGTGCCCATCCGTGTCATCCGTGGTTGAAATATCTGTGCAATCCTCGTCACGCCCTGGCGTCGAAGCCGGGCCGTTTGAAGGATTTCGCCTGCGCAAATTTCCGCCGCACGCTGCGGCGCAGGCGGTCGAGGTGGAGGAGGATTTCGAGCATGGAATCCGTCTCCTCGGGGAACATTTCGCGCATCGCGACCCACGCCGCGAGGCTGCGCTCGATGGCGATGAGCGCGACTTTCGCCGAGCCTGCGGAGTCGCGCGTGGCGGCGAGCGTGCGGTCGTCCGTCTCCTCGACGAGCGACATGAAGGCGCGGCAGACCTTGACGTAAATGAACGACTGATACCAGCGGATGACCTCCACGCAGTCGTTCAGCCGGACGAGCTCGCCCTTCGCGGCGGCGACTTTCACGAGGCCTTTTTCCACGCGGCGCTCGAGGCTGCGCACATGTTGGAGCGGCAGCCGCAGCTCGTTGTTAAACCACTCGTCCACCATGTGCGAATACGTGAGCGCGGCCTTGCTCTCGCGCTGGCCGAGCGTGCGGGCGCGGCGGTCGAGGCGCTTTTCCTGCGCCGTCGCGGCCTCGATGGAGACGGCGGTGGCGGGCTGCTTTTTTCCGGTGCCGCGCGGGAGCTTCCGCGGCGCGGGGCGCAGTGTCGGAGCCGCGCCGAGCGCCTCCCAGAAGATGCGATTTTCCTGGTCGCGCGTCTGCGGATCCTCGGCGCGCGCGTGGCTGCGCATGGCGAACTGCGCGCAGCGGTGGGAGAATTCGCACCGCTCGCACCAGCGGTCGCAGTAGTCGTAGATGCCGGCGATGAAGCGCGGGTTGCGCGGGTCCGGCTGCTTGCGGCGCGGCTGGGGCATGACCTCGGGTACGGCACGACGTCGCGCGCTGCAAGTCCCGCCGGGCGCCACGCGTCACGCCCGAGGATGAATTTTCCCCGCGGGAGATTTGCCCGCCCGCTCGGCGATTTCCTCCACCTTGCGACGCTGGCGGGAGCGTGCAAGGATGCGGATTCGCGATGACCTCCGCCGATTCCAACATCTCCATCTGCCCGAGCTGCGGGACCATGATCGATGTCTCCGAGCAGGAGCCGTTTTCGCTCGTAAATTGCTCGAGCTGCGGCGCGCGGATGCGCGTGCGGCAGGACTTCGCGAACTTTGAAATCCAAGGCGTCCTCGGCGAGGGCGGGCAGGGCGTGGTGTATCGCGCGGTGGACAAAAAGCTGAGCCGCCCCGTCGCGATCAAGGTCATGAAGCGCGAGTACAGCGCGGACCCGGATTTCGTCCGGCGCTTCGAGAGCGAGGCGCGCATCACCGCCAGCCTGAACAATCCGCACATCGTCAAAGTGTATTCGTCCGGCGAATTTCACGGGCAGCTCTTCCTCGCGATGGAAATCGTGGATCATGGCAGCCTCGAAGCGCTCATGGCGAAGCTCGTGAAGATGCCCGAGGAGCAGGCGCTCGACATCGGCATCCAGATCGCGCTCGGGCTGAAGGCGGGCCTCGAGCTCGGCCTCATCCACCGCGACATCAAGCCGGGGAACATCCTTTTTTCCAGCGGCGACACGGCGAAAATCGTGGACTTCGGCCTCGCGATTTTGATGGAGAAGCAGCACGAGGAGCAGGGCGAAGTGTGGGCCACGCCGTCCTACGTCGCGCCGGAAAAACTCGCGGGCGAGCCGGAGGATTTTCGCAGCGACCTGTATTCGCTCGCGGC
>JBBQJR010000300.1:0-4209 GCA_038326125.1 Chthoniobacterales bacterium | reverse complement strand
CGGCTGCTTGAAACTCGTGACCTCGCAGCCCTGCGGATTCACGCCCGACATGACGTGTTTGATCGTCCCGTCCTTGCCCGCCGCATCCATCGCCTGAAAAATCAGCAGCAGCGCCCAGCGATCCTGCGCGTAGAGCTTTTCCTGAAACTCGCTCAGCAGTTCGACGCTGCGCCGCAGCAGTTCGCCCGCCTTCTCCGGCGACTTCAGCTTTCCCGTGTCGGCGGGATCGATGTCCTTCAGGCGAAAAGTTTTGCCCTTCGTGATGCGATAGCATTCGGCGAGGTGTTTGAAAGTTGCAGGCATGACGGTCGCTGGTGAACTGCTCACTCTATCGCCTCGCCGCCCAATGGCGAGCGTCCTGCGCGCTACCGCATCGCTTGCTCGACGAGCAGTTGCAGGAAAACCTCATAGACCAGCGCGCGGCGTTCCGCATAGACGCAGTCGATTACGCGCACGCCGCGCTCGGTGCGTTCTCGGAAAATCACCCGATACCCTGCCACCCGCAGCCGACGATACGCGCCGAGCTTTCCTTCCAGCGATTGGAGATCGCCCCGCTCGCTCGCCAGATTTTTGATCGCCTGCCGCAGACGCTGACGGGGCGTGGGAGCGAGACATTTCACGAACGCCTCCACCTGCTCCGAGACGCGAACTTTAGTCTTCACCGAGGCAGGCGGCGTCCTTGAATTTGCCCTTGCCGGCCTCGTAGGAGCGGAGGGCCTTCATCGCACCGGCACTGCCCATGATTTCGAGCGTCTCGATGATTGCCTCCATGCGTTCGCGTGAAATGAGGAACGCCACGGTGCGCCCGTGCCGCGCAATCGAGAGTGCGCCCTGCTTCTCCGCCTCGCGGACAAAGCGCGGCGCGTGTGCCTGCAACTCCGAAATAGTTACCGTAGAATTCATGGAAAAATACGTAATCCCCGGCCTGATGCTGTCAAGGCCCGGTCGCGGCGCACTTTTGAAAATCCTTCTGTCACCACGCGCGCTCGATCGAGCGGCGCTGCCACAGGAATTCAAACATGTTCCCCTCGTGCGGCTGGTCCCACGAGATCGCCATCGTCGAGATCGGGCCGATGTTCAGCCGATCGATCTCACCGAAGGCTTCGAGTTCGCCGATGAATTTCGCGTCCTTCGTGATCGCCGACACCGCGAGCGAGTAGCCGATTTTTTCCAGCACCTCGGATTGCGGGCATTGCACGACGCTCGCGTACGGGCAGAGGAATTCCTTGTTCGACAGCGGATGCGCGAAACTCTCGCAATGCACGATCGTCGGGCGCAAATACACGCCGCCCTCGAACTCCACCCTGCGCGGGCCGCCGCGGTATTTCGCCGTCGCGTCCGTCGCGCCGGGAGTCTTCAGGCCGTCCTCGATCTGCGCATCAATGAAGTCGGCCATCTTGGTATTCGCAAAGCCGGAGAGCCGCGCGTTCGGATCGTCGTTCTTCGTTGGCGAAATCGGGCCGAGCTGCTGCGCGAGCGCGTCCGCGATTTCCGCGGCGTACTTCGGCACGACGATCGCGCTGGCATTGATGCACGAGCGGCCGCCGTTGTCGCTGATCGCGCCGGCGATCACGTCGAGGTAGTCGCGCCAGGTCTCGATGCAGTCCTCGCCGATGATGATTTTGCTCCAGCCCGGCCCGTGCAACTGGATCGCCGGGTTGTTCGCGTACTGCGCCATCGTGTTCTTGTCGCCGAAGATGAGCGCGCGTCCGCACGACTTCAAAATCTCGCCCGCGCCCTCGTGGTCGGTCGGGTAAAAGCCGAACGCCTCAGACGGAACGCCCGCCGCGATGAACGCCTGAATCAAGCGGAACGGCGTCCACGGCTCGTCGCGACCGGGCTTGATCACGACCGGCGTCTTCAGTGCGATCGCCGGAAGCCACAGCGAATTCACCGCGGGCGAATTGCTCGGCATCACGAGCCCGAGCGCTTCGCATGATGGGAAAAACGAGAGCTTCGTGCCGAACTGCTCGCCGAAGCCGTGGTCAATGATCGTCATGTCGAGCCCGCGCGAGAGGCCGTTCAGGATCACGTCGAGATGCGTGAGCGCGTAGTGGAGCTTCGCCATATTTCGCCGCACCATCACATGCGGCAGCCCGCTCGTGCTGCTCAGCGTCGCGACGTACTCGTCCGCACTTTGCGTGTGCCCCTTGTCGCCGAGCGGCAGCGTGCCGTTCAGGAAAAATTCGCCCGCCTTCGCGCTCATCGCGACGAGCTGCGCGACGGTGAATTTTTTCAGCGCCGCGCGCGCCTCGCCGAGCTTGCGGAAATCCTTCCGCAAAATGCCCGCATTGATCGTCGAGACGACCGCCTTCACCTCGCCGGTGCGGTGGTCCTTGATTTCGAGTTTGTCGAGGCTCTCGTAGCTGCGGCCGAGGCGGAGGACGGGAAGATGCGGGACGTTGCTCATGGCGATGGCGTGGGTAAAAAGTGGAGCCGGGATAGATGCGCGCGCGCGTTTGCGGACGCAAAGGTTTTTCTCCGCGGCGGCGCGCGGATCGGGGAGCGCAGACGGCCCGCCTGCCTTTCCCGGCGACCCGCCGGGAACACCGGACAACGTGAGGCGTCATTTTCAAAATCACGCGCCATCTGATTCGGTTGTTTGCGGCGGGTCGTCGCAAACAACCGGCGGGGCGCCTGTGCTCCCAGTGCTGCCGCGCGCGATCCCATTTTCCCATCGCAACCGGCATCGCGCCGCTCATCGTCCGCCACGATGCACATCCGCCCCGCGACCGAAGCCGACATCCCGCTGCTCCGCGATCTCGCGCGGCGCATCTGGCGCGCCTGCTACCCTGGCATCATCGCGCCGGAGCAGATCGAATTCATGCTCGGCTGGATGTATTCCGAGGACGAAATCCGCGCGCAGTTCGCGGCGAAAATCCCGTGGGAAATCGCGGAACTCGACTGCGCGCCGATCGGTTTTCTATCGTGGCAGCGCGAGGACGACGGGCGCGTGAAAATCAGCAAGCTCTACCTTTTGCCGGAGCATCAGCGGCGCGGATTTGGCCGGCAAATGCTCGCGCACATCTGCGCACAGGCACTCGCGCTCGGCGCACCAGCGGTGTGGCTGCAGGTGAACAAGCGCAACGAGCGCGCCATCGCCGCGTATCTCCGCGCCGGATTTCAGATCGAAAAAGAAGCCGTGTTCGACATCGGCGGAGGCTTCGTGATGGATGATTTTCTGATGGCGCGCTCGCTAAACTCGGAAGCGCCAGCGGCAGGAGGCGGACTGATTTAATCTCCGAGTTCCAGGTCCGGGCGATCCGCGTGCCTGCGTCGCTCCTGTCGATGATGCGAGGAGGGGAGGTGCTGAAGCATCAAGAGCCGCGGCGATCCGTAGGCGCGGGCGGAAGCCCGCGTCCGCGCTCTCCCGAGCGCGCCTACGATCCGCGAACCGCCCGGCTAATTTTGCAAGGGGGTTTCACCCCGGACGAGGAGGCGTTCGCTCTTGTCGCGCGCAGCGGCGGTTGCTAGCAGGACGTTTCCTTTTTTTCCAAAACGCCCCCACCCATGAGCAACAACATCGAGTCCACCCTCGTCGAAAACCGCGTCTTCAAACCTGCCGAGGCATTCGCAAGCAAGGCGCGGATCAAGTCCATGGCGCAGTACAAAAAGATGTGGAATGAGAGCATCAAGAACCCGGAGAAATTTTTCGCGCGCGAGGCGAAGGAACTCACGTGGCAGAAGCCGTGGACGAAGGTGCTCGATTGGAAATGCCCGGATGCAAAGTGGTTTGTCGGCGGGCAGCTCAATGTCTCGGAAAATTGCCTCGACCGTCACCTCGACGGGCCGCGGCGCACGAAGGCGGCGATCATGTGGGAGGGCGAGCCGGGCGAGAAGCGCGTGCTCACTTACCAGCAGCTTCATCGCGAAGTGTGCCGCTTTGCCAATGTGCTCAAGCGCAACGGCGTGAAGAAGGGGCATCGCGTGCTCATCTACATGCCGATGGTGCCCGAGGCGGCGATCGCGATGCTCGCCTGCACGCGCATCGGGGCGATTCACTCGGTGGTGTTCGGCGGATTCAGCGCGGAGAGCATCAAGGACCGCCTGCAGGACAGCGGCGCCGTCGCAGTGGTCACGGCGGACGGCGGTTATCGGCGCGGCAAGGTGGTGCCCCTGAAGGCCAATGTGGATGCCGCGCTCAGCGCCGGTGGTTCCAAGGTGCAAAACGTGATCGTGCTCAAGCGCAGCGGCCAGGACATCCCCATG
>JBBQJR010000299.1:0-4216 GCA_038326125.1 Chthoniobacterales bacterium | reverse complement strand
GAAGCTGGAGCACATGCGGATGCACCATGTTCAGCGTATTCCCGGTGCCGGTGTAATCCATGTAGTAGCGCCGGTCATTTTGCACGAGGCGATAGTAGGCCGCATTGTCCAGCCCGCGGAAACATAGCATCGGCCCGAGCTGGTTACCCTCGCCGGTGTGGTTATAGACCACGTCGAGAATCACCTCGATGCCCGCGGCGTGGAGCCGCTTCACCATTTGCTTGAATTCCACCACCTGTCCGCCCGTTTCCGCGCTCTTGGCATAGGCGGAGTGCGGGGCAAAGTATCCAATGGAATTGTATCCCCAGTAATTCGTGAGACCCTTGCTCTCAAGGAACTCGTCGTTCACAAAATGATGCACCGGCATGAGTTCCACCGCGGTCACTCCGAGCTTGCGAAAGTAATCAATGGCAAAGTCACTGCCAATGGCTTCGTAGGTGCCGCGGATGTCTTCGGGAATGTGCGGACACAGCTTGGAAAAGCCTTTGACGTGGACTTCGTAAATAACCGACTCGGGCTGCGGGAGGTCGAGCAGCCGGTCGTCGCCCCAGTCAAACGAATCATCCACCACGATTGACTTGGGCATGCACCAGGCATTGTCGCGTTCATCGCGTTTCAGGTCTGCATCGCCGCCCCCATCCTGGACATAGCCGAACATTTCGCTGCTCCAATTCACCAGGCCGGTGATCGCCTTCGCATAAGGATCGAGGAGCAGCTTGGCGGAATTAAAGCGATGACCCTGCGAGGGTTCGTAAGGGCCGCGCATCCGGTAGCCATAAAGCTGGCCGCTTTTCAACCCCGGCAGGAAGCAATGCCAGACGTGGTTAGTCCGTTCTACCATGCGTACGCGCACAGTCTCGGTGGGAGCATTGGCATCGTCGAAAAGGCAGAGGTCCGCCTCGGTGGAATTCTCGGAGAAGACGGCGAAATTCACGCCGTCCTTCGTAACGGTGGCACCGAGTGGATTGGGTCGGCCTTGCCAGACTGGAAGAGTGGTCATATTGAAATGCTCGAACGTTTTTTTACGCCTTCCATTCGCAGCCAGCTCGCGAAATGGCCGCAGCGGATCGGTAAAAAACGGCTCGAATACGCCCACGCGGCAGCCACGTCACCGGAGCTTCGCTAAGAGCTGCCGGCCGCGCTCCTTGGTCTCGGGGTCGTCCTTTTCCGTGTTGGGGAGCGCGAGGCCCTGCTGGATGGACTTTCGTGCTTCGGCATTCCGGCCCATCTGCGCGTAGGTCCGGCCGAGCTCGATATGATGCATCAGCCGGCTGGGATTCAATTGGATGGCCTTCTCGAAGCAACGCACGGCGTCTTCATACTTGGCGGTGGGGAGGGCGCCATAAGCCATTCTCGCGAGGGCGCGTTTCACGCTGCCCACGTCGGCAACGGCGAGATACCACCGGCCGAGCACCTGCCAAGCGAGATCGTTCGCAGGGTCCAAGGCAATGGCGTGTTCGGCCTCTGCCTTGATCAGCGGCGAATAGGAGTACTGATCCTTGGAACTGACAAAGGGAGTTAGTTTCCCATAACTAATCGCCACCGCGAGATGCGTCTCGGCATCATTCGCGGCGAGGACCGTGGCCCGCCGGGCATAGCTCACGGCCGTGAGGCCGAGCTGCACCTTTTCGGGCTTGGCCGTCGCGTCGCTCATGAGGTGACGGTACTGCTGCGAGATGCGGACAAGGAGGCGCGCATTTTTCGGGTCCAATTTTTCCGCGGGAAGGAAACATTGGAGGGCCTCGGCGCTTTGAAATTTCGCGCTATAAGTGTCGCCCTTCTGGATTAGTTCCTCCGCCGTCTGCGCGCTGAGCCTGCCGGCAACTAACAGCATCGCGGCCAAGGCCGGGAGAGCGCGGGGGAGGAAGGCGGAGAGCATGTCGGCAAAAAATGAGGGCTGGGGACTTACCTTGCATCGTTGGCAGCGAATGCCGCGGTTTCGTCCGCGTGCGCATATTTTCCCATGCGCTGGCGAACGGCTTTTTCCACGATGCGGCCCGCATTGAGCAGGGCCGCTTCACTGCGGCGCGGCCCGATCAATTGCAGGCTGGTCACGGGCACATCGGCATGGCGCAGCGGGATGGGCACCGCGAGCGCGGGATTGCCGGCGAGATTCACGGCGACGGTATTTTGCAGCGCCAGCATGCGCGCCTCGGTGAGTCCGACATTCGGGCCGGGCAGGATGATGAAAGGCGTGGACTGAAGCGTGGGCAGCGCGATGAAATCCACTTTGCGGAAGACCGCGTCCACCGTGCGCTGCCATTCCGGCAGCTGCGCGACGGCGTCGCGATAGCTGTTGGGAAAAAGGAGCCGGCCAATGAAGAGCACCGCTTTCGTGCGCGCGCTCACGCCGGATTTCGAGGAATACTTCCGGTCGCTCAGCCACGCGCCGCCCGCGGCCACCGCATTGCCGTCCTTCGTCGCGCGATCCCATTTTTCGCGAAAATCATCATCCAGCGGCACCACGGTAAAACCGGCGGCGGCGAGCGCGGCGTCCACGGCCTTGTCCACGTTGGCATCGGTGCCGCGCAGCCGCAGGCGCCCGATGCGGATGCTGCCGCCGGTGGGCTTCGCCGCCACCGCTGCCTCGTAGCGCCCGGCAAATCCGCGCTGCAAAAGATCCATGCCCTGCGCCGCGCGCCGGATATCGGGCGCGAGCGGCCCGACGGTATCGAGATGTTTGGGCTCGATGGGGATGATGCCTTTGATCGAAACCAAGCCATACGTCGTCTTCAGCCCCACGACTCCGCAGCACGCCGCCGGCACGCGCACTGAGCCCGCGGTATCCGTGCCGAGGGCGACATCCGCGAGCCCGCTGGAGACAGCCACCGCGGAGCCCGAGGAGGAGCCTCCGGGGATGAATTGCGTGCGCCGGTCAAACGGATTTGGCGGCGTGCCAAAAAAGTCGTTGAGACCCGAGGGCGACACGGCGAACTCGCTCATGTTCGTCCGGCCGACGATGGTCACATGCCGCTCCCGCGCGATGGCGAGGCACGGCGCGTCGCTCGTCGCGGGGCGGCTGTTTTTCGCGCGATACTCGGAGCCCGCGGCAGTCACAACGCCGCGCATGTCAATGTTGTCCTTCACCGCGAGCTTGAGCCCGGTGCCATTGCCTTGCGGAGCATGATAGCTGATGAATGCGCGCTTCTCCAAGTCCGCCAGCGAAACGCGTGGAGCCATAGAGCAGCTACTCAGAAAAGCGATCGGCCCAATCAGGGGCAGCAGGCATGCGGAGGACGGGCTTCCTAGGTGTTTCATGAGGGCAAAGGCATCGGATATATTCGCGGGAGGAGCAAGCTTTGGCCGTTCACCATTTCTAAGCGACGATCCTCAAACTCTTCGCCGCGGGCTTGCTCGCTTGCCATGTCGCGTCCGCCGATTCGGACACAGCCATGCCGTCATTTTCGCGCGATAAGACTCCTGACCAGTCGTCCCCAACCCGGCGGCAAAAAATCCTCACCACCCACATGAAAACTTCATTTGAAAAAAACTACGGCGCGCTTTTCGCGCTGGCCATCGGCTGCGCCTTTTCCGGAGCAGTCTTTGCCGATAACGTCGTGACTGAAACTAGGGAAGTTACCGCCCGCGGCACCGTCAGTTCCTTTGAGCCCGGCTCCTTTGTCATTAAGTCCGAGTCCGCGCCCGCCCCTTTGTCCTACCAATATAGCAAAGGCATTCAATACGTGGACGAAGCCGGACAGGTCATCACGCGCGAGACGATCCGACCCGGTGCCCCCGTCACGGTTCACTATGTCCGTGAAGGCGACCGCATGGTGGCAAACCGCGTCGTCGTAAATAAGACCACGACGACGACAACCGAGTCCCGCACGCCCACGCGGAAGGAAGCCAAAGCCCTGCGCGAGGCCGCGGAACACCCCGAGCGCGAGGCCCGTCGCGCGGCAGAACGCGGCAAGCCCTTCCCGCCCGAGGATCCTTCGCTGCCGAAAACGATCACCACGACCACCGTCACGAGCTCCGACGGCACGGTGAGTTCCTTTGCGCCGGATCACTTCGTCGTCAAATCCGCCACGAGTGACGGACCGGTGACTTATCGCTATACCAAAACCACGCAGTATGTGGACGAGCGCGGCGCGCCCGTCTCGATGGAAATCGTGAAGTCCGGCGTGCCGGTCACGGTCAACTACGTCCGCGAAGGCGATGGCTACATCGCGCAGCGGGTCATCGTGCATGGCCGCCGCTAGCCTGCGTCGTCTCA
>JBBQJR010000298.1:0-4223 GCA_038326125.1 Chthoniobacterales bacterium | reverse complement strand
GCGCGCCTCAAGGAGCCGCCACGCGTCTTCCTCCATCGTGAAAGTGAAAACGAGCGGGAGTTTGCCTCCATCCTTCAGCGCGAAAACTCCGCGTACCGTCGCGAGCCGGCCGTGGCGTTCCGGCTCGCTCCATTTCGCTTCGCGCACCTCGCACAGGCCGAGATCGCGCACGCGCGCCTCGAAATAATTCTTCGAACGCCGAAAGCGAAACGCCGCCGCGGTGGCTTCGTACGCCTCGGAGACACGCTGTTCGGAAAACATCCGCGACAGCTCCTCCGCTGCGTCGCGCGCCGTCCGGCTCCGATCTTCGCAGCCGCCGAGCAGCACCGTGAAAATGACCGCGAGTATGCGGCAGAGGCGTTGCGAAAACCGGGGGCGCTCCATCGGGGAAAGTCTCACGCTTTTCCTCAGCGGCTCCACTCGAGCATCCGGCGCAGCGGCACCTCGGCGCGCGCGCGGATGGCCTCCGGGATGATCACCTGCGGCTCGCGGTGCAGCAGGCACGCGTGCAGTTTTTCGAGCGTGTTCATTTTCATGTAGCGGCAGTCGGCGCACGCGCAGTGGTCCGTCGGCCCGGCGATGAAATGCTTCCCCGGAATCTCGCGCCGCAGCCGGTGCAGCATCCCGCTCTCGGTCACGATCACGAAGGCCTGCGACGGGTGATTTTTGCAAAAGGTGATCATCTTTTCCGTCGAGCACACCTCGTCCGCCAGCAGCCGCACGGCGCGCGTGCATTCCGGGTGCGCGACGACCGGTGCATCCGGCCACTCGGCCTTGATGCGCTCGATGGCCTGCCGCGTGAACTCGACGTGGACGTAGCAGTTGCCCTTCCACAAATCCATCGGCCGCCCGGTGTGCTCGATCACCCACTGGCCGAGATTTTCATCCGGGACGAAAAGGATGTTTCGATCCTGCGGCACGCGCCCGACGATCTTTGCGGCATTCCCGCTCGTGCAGATCACATCGCACAGCGCCTTCACGCCCGCGGAGCAATTGATGTAGGCGACGACGTAGTAATTTTTGTCCGCGTGCGCACGCAGGTGCGCCTCCAGTTTGTCCGCCGGGCACGAGTCGCTGAGCGAGCAACCGGCGTTCAGGTCGGGCAAAACGACGGTCTTCGCGGGGTTCACGATTTTCGCCGTCTCGGCCATAAAATGGACGCCGCAAAACGCAATCACATCCGCCTTCGTCTCCGCCGCCTTGTAGGCCAGCCCAAGCGAATCGCCGACGAAATCCGCGAGCTCCTGAATTTCCTTCACCTGATAGTTGTGCGCCAGAATGACGGCGTTGCGCTCGCGTTTGAGCGCTTGGATTTCCGCAGTGAGATCGAGACCGGCGACAGGCATGGCGCATCTTAGGTGCGGCCTGCACGACGCTCAAGGCCCGGTTACGCGGAGCGATTCACGTTTTACAAAGGCGGCGTGCAGGCTCACAATGAATCTTCCGTGAAGCGCGATTTCCTCCCCGGCTGCGCGCGTTCGGGCCTCGCATCGCGGCGATTGAGCCGCGTTTTTTACCCCCACCTCCGCTCGTCATGAAATGGATTCTCGCCGTCTGCTCCCTCCTGCTGCTCCCGCTGTGCCCGCGCGCCTCCGCGTGGAGCGCGCCCGGGCACATGATCGTCACCGCGATCGCCTACGATCAGCTCACGCCGGCCGAGCGGGAAAAATTCGACGCGATCCTTCGTGGTCACGCGAAGTATGCGACGTGGAAAAAGACTTATCCGACCGCCGGGCTGCCCGGACTCACGCTGGAGAAATTCGTCGCCATGCTCGCGAGCCTTTACCCCGACGAAATCCGCAACCACGACAACCCCGAAACTTTTCCCGAGTGGCACTACATTGACTACCCGCTGCGCGCGCCGGATTTCCCGCTGCAGCCCGCACCGATGCCGGGCGACGACGTGCTCACCGGCATTTCCAAATCCGCGAAGGCCGTCAAAAATCTTGCAAAAGTTTTCGATGCGCGCACTCGCGCGAAAATGCTGAGCTTCCTGCTTCACCTCGTCGGCGACGTGCATCAGCCGATGCACTGCGAGACGCTTTTCGACGAAAAATTCCCCGAGCCCGAGGGCGATCGCGGCGGGAACAATGCGTGGGTGAAACCGCCCGGCGGATCGGCCATCAAGCTGCACGCGTTTTGGGATCAGCTCTTCGGCTCCAGCGGCCAGCTTTTTCACCCGGTGCCGATCACGATGGTCCTAGCCGCGCAGCATCGCGCCGCGGAACTCGCGTCGAAATTCCCGCGAGCTGAACTGCCCGAACTCACGAAGCACACCTCGCCGCTCGGCTGGAGCCACGAGAGCCGCGCGCTCGCGATCAGCGACGGCTGGCGTCGGCACTCGATCGCGTGTGGCCTCACCGAGGGCACCGCCGCCGAACTGCCCGCGGACTACGAAGAAAAGGCGCACGCCATCGCCGAGCGGCAGGTCGCGCTCGCCGGCCACCGCCTCGCGGATGAGTTGCACGGGGCGCTGAAGTGAGCGGCGCCGCGGGGCGCGGAGATCACGCGCCGATGGGATGCCACGTCGTCTTGAATTCGATCAGCTCGCGAATCTCATGCACGCCCTGTGCGTGTTCGGCGAACCAATCCACCCGCTCCTCCGTCTTCTGCAATCGCACACGCTTCACACTCTCGGCCGCGCCAAGCTTGAGCTGCTTGCGCTCGTCCGCGTTCGCCACACCGCTGAGCGCGCGGAGATGTTCGTGCGTGGCGAAAGTGGATGTCAGTTCGCTGCGCAGACCGGTGAGCAGATTCACCACGCCCCCCGGCAGGTCGCTCGTCGCGAGCATTTCGCCGAGGACAATCGCGGGATATGGCTGCGTCTGTGATGCGAGCGCGACGACCACATTTCCACTCGTGATGGCCGGTGCGATGAGGGAGATCAGCCCGAGCAATGGCGCTGCATCAGGTGCGATCACGCCGACGATGCCCATCGGCTCCGGCACGGTGAAATTGAAATGCGGCGACGCGACGGGGTTCACGCTGCCGAGCACCTGCGCGAATTTGTCCGCCCAGCCCGCGTAGTGGATCAGCCGGTCGATGCTCGCGGTCACTTCCTTCGCTGCCTGCGCGTCGGTCACTCCGCCGAGCGCCATCGCCTCCGCCATTTCCGCTGCGCGCGCCTCGATCATCTCGGCGAGGCGGTAAAGAATTTGCCCCCGGTTGTAACCCGAGCGTTTCGCCCAACCCGGGCCCGCTTTCGCGGCGGCTTCGACGGCGTTGCGCAGATCCTTGCGCGTGCATTGCGGGATGTTCGCGAAAAATTTCCCGTCTGCATCGTTCAGCGCCGTCACGCGCCCGCTCTCGCTACGGATGAATGCGCCGCCGACGTAGCATTTCGGCGTCTTGGTGATTGGGAGTCGTGCGGCCATGGTCGTGATTAGCTGAGCTTGCAGTAGTCGAGCAGCCCCTGCCGGCCGCCCTCGCGCCCGAAGCCGCTCTCCTTGTATCCGCCGAACGGCGACGCCGGATCGAATTTGTGGAAAGTATTCGCCCACACCACGCCCGCCTTCAGCTCGGTGCTCATCTTCAAAATGCGCGAGCCCTTGTCCGTCCACACGCCGGCGCTGAGGCCGAACGCCGTGTTGTTCGCCTTCTCCACCGCCTCCTCGACGGTGCGGAAAGTGAGCACGCTCAGCACCGGGCCGAAAATCTCCTCGCGCGCGATGCGATGGCTTTGCGTGACGCCCGAGAAAACGGTCGGGCGGAAATAAAATCCCTTCGCGGGCAGACGGCACGCGTGCTGGAAAATCTCCGCGCCCTCGTCCACGCCGCTCTGCACGAGTTGCGTGATTTTTTCGAGCTGCTCGCGCGAATTGATCGCGCCGACGTCCGTGTTCTTGTCCAGCGGATCGCCCACGCGCAGCACCGCGATCCGGCGCTTGAGCTTCGCCAGCACCGTGTCCGCGACACTTTCCTGCACGAGCAGCCGCGACCCCGCGCAGCACACGTGGCCCTGGTTGAAAAAGATGCCGTTCACGATTCCTTCGACGGCCTGATCGATCGGCGCGTCGTCGAAGACAATGTTCGCGGCCTTGCCGCCGAGTTCCATCGTCATCTTTTTGTCCGTGCCCGCGAGCGAGCGCATGATGATTTTGCCGACCTCCGTCGAGCCGGTGACTGCGACCTTCACCGCGAGCGGATGCGTCATCACCGCCGCGCCTGTCTCGCCCGCGCCGCTCACGATGTTCACCACGCCCGGCGGCAGTCCGGCCTCCTGC
>JBBQJR010000297.1:0-4226 GCA_038326125.1 Chthoniobacterales bacterium | reverse complement strand
ATTTCCTCCGCGAGGCGCTGCTCCTCCGCCGTCTGTGGTTCGCCGCGATCCAGCTTCTCGCGGATCGCCCGGATCCTCTCGCGATCCGGCATCGCGCCGCCGGGTTGCGCCTCGCGCTGGCGCTTCGCCTCGTCGAGATATTTTTGCTCGTCGGCCGAGAGCGCCTCGCCGGCCTGCGCCCGGCGGAAAAGTTCCTTGGCGCGCTCGATGTCAATCGGCTGCTCCGCCGCGCGCAGCGGACCGGCGAGATGGAATGCGAGGGCGGAAATTCCGGCGAGAAAGCGAAGGGGCGTTTTCATGCCGCTAACGAACCCGCGCGCCGGGGCGAAGTCGCGTTCCATTTTCCTCCGCCCGCGCGGGCCGCGCACGATGATGATTGAGCGCGCGCCGCGCATCTGGTGTCTCTCCACCATGCCGAAATTCCCGCTCCCCGCCGCCGCCCTTTTTTCCGCCGCGCTCGCCGCCTTGCCGCTGCGCGCCGACGAGCCGAAGCACGACGCGCCGAAGCCCGAAGAGAAAAAGGAGCCCGCGGAAAAAAAAGACGCCGCGAAGGACGAGAAGGCGAAAGAGGTGAAACCGAAGGAGAGCAAAGGCAGCGTCGCGATCGCCGGCGTGGAGATCACGTATGCCGCAAAGACCGGCACGCTCCCGCTTTTGAAAGAAGACGGCACCACGCGCGCCGATGTGTTCTTCGTGTCGTACGCGCGCACCGGCGCGGATGGCAAACCGCTCGCCGCCACGGACCCTTCGCGACCGATCATTTTTTGCTTCAATGGCGGACCCGGCAGCAGCGCCGTGTGGCTGCACTTCGGCGGGCTCGGCCCGAAGAAAGTCGCGCTCCCGCCCGATGGCCGCACGCCCGAGGTGCTCGGAAAAATCTCCGACAATGCGAACAGCATTCTCGATGTCGCCGATCTCGTTTTCATCGATCCGGTCGGCACCGGCGCGAGCCGCCCGGCGAAGGGCGAGAAGGGCGAGCAGTTTTGGGGCGTCGAGGAAGACGTCGAGGCGTGCGGCGAATTCATCCGCCTCTTCACCACGCGCGAGCAGCGCTGGATGTCGCCGAAATTCCTCTGCGGCGAAAGCTACGGCGGCATCCGCGCTGCGGGCCTCGCGGATTTTTTGCAGAGCAAACACGGCATGTATCTGAACGGCGTGATCGTCGTCAGCGGCCTGCTGAATTTCCAGACGCTCGGCTCCGACACCGCGAACGATCTGCCCTTCCTCTGCTCCCTGCCGACGCTCACCGCTACCGCCGCCTATCACCGAAAACTGGCGCCGGAGCTTTCCGCAAATCTCGAAAAGACGCTCGCGGAAGTTCGCACGTTTGCTTTCGGCGAATATGCCACCGCGCTGCTCAAAGGCCGCACGCTCGCCGCGGAGGAGCGCCGCCGCATCGCCGAAAAACTCGCGCGCTTCACCGCCCTGCCTGTCGCGCTCATTGAGGAAAATGATCTGCGCATTTCCTCCGCCACCTTCCGCAAGGCGCTGCTGAAAAAGGAGGGCAAAATCATCGGCCGCTACGATGCGCGCGTCGTCGCCGAGGATGGCGATCCCAGCGATCCGCACCCGGAATTTGATCCCAGCTACACCTTCATCGTCGGCCCGTTCAGCGCCGCCGCGAATGCCTACACGCGTGGTGTGCTCGGCTACGAAACCGATCAGCCGTACCGCATCCTCACCGGCCTGCCGTGGAGCTACGCGCGCTTTTCCAACCGCTACGCCAGCCTCGAGCCGCGCCTCGGCGACGCGATGAAGACGAATCCAAACTTGCACGTGCTCGTCTGCCAGGGCCTGCGCGATCTCGCCGTCCCGCCGGATGCAATGACCTATTCGCTGAACCACCTCCCGATCCCCGACAGCCTGCGCGCGAACATCACGATCAAAACCTACGACAGCGGCCACATGATGTACCTCCTCGACAAAGACGCCGCGAAGCTGCGCGCGGACATCGTCGGGTGGATGAAATAGGGTTGGTTTTGGACAAGCGCGTTCGTTGACGCTCGTCCGGCATGGCACGTAGATTTCGCCCGGCCGAAGCTCCGGCTCGTTCCTCCTGTGAAAATCTTCCTGCCATGCTTCGTCGTCCCGCTTGCGTTTATCGCTCGCGCGATGGCGGACAACTCACCGATGCCATCGCCGCCGGAGCGGACGATTACGGAGGAGATCGCGGTGTTGGAAAAAGGACGCGTGTCTGCCCGGCAGCGCTCTTTTTCCCGGCTCGCCACGCATCCCGATCGCGCGGCGGACGGGCTGCTGCGCGCGCAGTTTGCACGCTACGTCTCGCACGATTTGCCGCCCGCGCTCTGGCTCGATCTTTTCGAGGCGATGGCGAAGCGCGGGAATCCGGAGTTCGACGCGCTCCTCGCGAAACGGGACGCGGAACTCGCAAAATCTTCCGACCCGCTGCGGCGTTTTGAGGAGTGCCTCGAAGGCGGAAATGGCGAGGAGGGTCGCGCCGTTTTCGAGAAAAAACCGGAGGCCGGCTGCATCCGCTGTCACGCGATGGACGGCAAGGGCGGACAGATCGGACCGGAGCTCACATGGCTGCGCAATGCGACGGAGCGCACGCACATTCTCGAGTCCATCATCCTGCCAAATTCGACCATCGCGACGGGCTTTGACAGCGTCGCGCTGAAGCTCAAAAGCGGCGAGACCGTCGTCGGCGTCGTGCGCGGCGAATCCGCGACGGAGATCACGCTGGCGTCATTCGCGGACGGCAAGCGCACCACGGTGAAACTCGCACAAGTCACCGGGCGCACGCCGCTGCCGAGCCCGATGCCGCCGGCATTCGGGCAAGTGCTGAGCAAACGCGCGATCCGCGACCTCGTCCAATTCATCGCGGCGGGCGATTAACTTGGTGCGACCGCGACCGGCACGAGGATCGCGTCGCGCATTCCGTGGATCAGCTTTTTGTCCGCCGGCACGATGGTCGCGAGGATGCCGCCGAGCTTCGTCTCGCGGCCGGCGACGAAGTAGTACGGGCACAGGCGCACGCGGCCGCGCATCGTGCGCACTTCGCCGGTCGCGGGATCGAAATACGGATGCTCGACGATGCGCGAGTGCGCGAAACGCATGAGCACGCGCGGATGATGCGGAAATTCGGCGAGCGCGCGATCGAGGGCGGCGGCCCATTCGTGCTGCGGCACATCCGCGGCGACGGTGACGCCGCGGCTGCCCCAGCCCTCGGGCGAAAAGCCGCTGACCTTCAGCACGAAGTCGCGCTCTTTTTGCGAGAAGGATTTCAATTCCTCCCACGACGAAATGTTCAGCCACGGCAGCACGGCGTGATGCGGCAGCGGCGCGGGATCCAGGATCCACGACTGCGGGATGTGCTTTTGCAAAATGAGCCAGTTCCGCTCGGTGAGTTCGCGCCGCCAGAATTCACGGAGCGGGCGCGACCAGAAAAGTGCGAGCCACATTTTTTCCTCGAGCCACGGCTTGAACGGCGGCGTGACGCGAACGGTGCCTGCTGCGGCGGCATCCATGATGGCACGGGCGGCGGGGATGTTCGGGAGATCGAAGAGCTCGAAGAAACGATAAATTGATCGGGGCACACCAAGGTCCGCCTCAGGCGTGAAATCCTCTGCGCGCTGGACATGCCATTCCGGAAATCTTGTCTCCGTGGGTGAAAACTGCGTCGGCCGCCCTGCGATGTCGGAATGCTTTGCGGCCGCCGCGGCGAGCCACTGCATTTCCGGGCGGTAGGTCGCAGATTCATCGGAGACGAGAATCCTCGCGAGGTCTCCGACGATGGAGCGGAAGCCGGTGAGCATTCCATCCGCGCCGCCGACGATGTCGTGGCCGAGCGCGGCGTATGTTTTTCCGAGCCACGCGGTGAGGCCGATGCCGCCGGGCACGCTGTCGAGTTCCGCGATGGCAAAGCCGTCCGCCGTGAGCAGCAAATCGGGGCGGATGACTTGCGGCACGTCGTTGCGAAACTGTTTGCGCCGCGCGAACTCAAGCAGCTCCGGCGGTTTGCCGCGGTCGAGGTAATCCGCGATCCACGCCGGCGCTTTGCCACTCGCGCTGCGCTGGTAAAGCTCGTTCGACGCGCGTTGAAAAATCATCAGCCGATGGCCGAGCTTTTCGAGTTCCTCGATCACCTCCGCGCCGAGGCGCAGCGGCTCCGGCGAGAGCAGCCACTCCTTTTCCGCGAAGAGTCCCGCCTGCGGAATATCCGCGCGCAGCCGTACGAGAGTTTCGGATTCCGTCATGGATTTTGT
>JBBQJR010000296.1:0-4239 GCA_038326125.1 Chthoniobacterales bacterium | reverse complement strand
CTGCATCGCCTCGAGCAGCGCGCTCTGCACTTTCGCGGGAGCGCGGTTGATTTCGTCGGCGAGGATCAGGTTGCTGAAAATGGGGCCCTTCTTCGTCGTGAAGGCACCCTCGCGCGGGTTGTAAACAAGCGTGCCGACGAGGTCCGCCGGGAGCAGATCCGGCGTGAATTGAATGCGGCTGAAGCCCGTGTGGATCGTGGCGGCGAGCGTCTTCACCGCGAGCGTCTTCGCGAGGCCGGGCACGCCTTCGAGCAGGACGTGCCCATTCGTGAGCAGGCCGACGAGCAGGCCATCCACGAGGTATTTCTGCCCGACGACGACGCGCCCGACTTCCTGCTGCAGGGCGGCGACCCAAGTGCTTTGTTCTTTGACGCGGTCGGTGATTTCCTGAGTGCTGGTCATGGGTGGCGCGGATGAAAAAAGAGTTGGTTCGGATCGTTTCGTTTAACTTGGGAGACGGAGGCGGGAAAGCGCGTTTGTGAGCGGCGACCGCTTCAATGCGGATGCTGCGAGCACTTTGGACACCGCAGCGCCGCGGGCGTTCAGCCTTGGCCGAGTGCTTCCCTCGCCACGCGGTTTCCGCTTTCGACGCCGCCGCACATGAAGCCGGAAAAATTCGCGCTCGTGTGCTCGCCGGCGAAGAGCAGGCGGCCTTTGAGTTCGGGCGTGGCGCAGTGCTCCATCGCGGTGGTGACCTGCCCGACCAGCGGGCACGTGTACGAGCCGCGCATGAATTCCTGCGTCGGCCAATGCATCATCACCTGCCGCCCGAGATATGCGGCTTCCGCGTCGGGAAAGATTTTGCCGAGTTCCTTGAGCGTCGTCGCGAAGCGCTCCTGCGGCTTTGCGCCCACGCCGGTCGTGCCGCCGAGAAAATTCGTCAGCACGCCGCACGGGCCATCCTGTCCGCGGCTGCATTCCCACACGACCTGAAAAGTTTGGTCGGTGTAAGTCGTGCCGTTGTTCACCGGTTTCGTCTCGCGCCAGATCCGATTTTTGAAAGCGATCATCGCCTTCGTATTTGTGCCGTAGCCGAGTTCCTCGATCGCGCGGAGCTTGCCTTTGCTCAACCCGAGTTTTGCAATTCCCGCGACGCGTCCGCCGCGCAGCATGGTAAATGGCAGCGCGCAGATCACTTTGGAAAACGCGAACTGCTGCGCGCCGTCCGGCGTGTTGAATGTGAGCCGCACTTTGCCTCTCGGATCCGCCGCGATGGCCGTGAGCCTGTGCTTCGTGTGAATTTTCACCTTGCCGGCGAGGGCCTTTTCCAGCGCCTCGATGATCCGGCTGCTTCCGCCTTTGACCCGCTTGGATTCATCGCTCTCACCGAACAGCGCGAAGCCGTCCTTCGTGTCCGGCGAAAGATACGTGATGAGGTTGAGCGCTGACTGTTCCTCCGTCGCGCGTCCGTATTCGATCTCGTACGCCACATCGAGCAAGCGGAGCACCCACGGCTCCACCTTTTCATCGAAAGACCGGAGGTAATCGTGGATGCTCATCCGGTCGAATTTGCGCGCCTTCGCGGTGTAATTCTTCTCCTTGTCCTGCAGTCCGTGCGCATCTTTCGCGAGCTGTTTGGCGAGCGGTTCAAAGGCCGGGATCAGTTCCGCATCGGTGCGGATTTTTCCCTCGAAGTGGTAGTAATCCACGCCCGGGTCGCCCTTCTTGAATTCCTGGATTTCCACGCCGAGTTCCTTCGCCAGCTCGATCAGATCCCTGTGATTCGAGTCCACCAGTTCGCCGCCGAGTTCGCAGAACATCGGCTTCCCCTCATTCAGTTCCGCCGGGATGAAACGATCGAGCGTGAGGATGCGCCCGCCGATGCGGCTGCTGCCCTCGAAAATCACGACCATTGCGCCCGCCTGCACGAGCCGCAGCGCTGCCGTGAGCCCCGCCGCACCCGCGCCGAGGATCGCGATCGGTTCGCGCAGAATGCGGGCATTCGCGGCGCCGGCCGCGAGCGCGGTGGCCGCGAGCGCGATGGCGGTTTTCCCGAGAAATTCACGCCGGCTGAGCGCAACCGTCTGCACGGATGCGGCGCGGCGGATGGCGCGGATCAGTTTGCGGAGGAGCGGGGTGTGCGGAGTCATGCCGATGTGGAGACGCGCGCAGGCATGGCAGAAACATGCGGAAATGAAAACCGCGGAAGACGACGCACGGAACACGAGGGCGTGATTTAATCCGAGTCCAAAACGACGTTGTGCAGCTCGCGGCAAGCGCAAGGAGCGGCGACATTCCTGTCGCCGTCCTCGCCATGCTGCGCATCAGCCTGATCTTCCCACGCAGCGCGTCCGCCCTGTCGCACGCGCCGAAGCACGATCAGCCGCTGCGCGCAGCGAAGACGGCGACAGGAATGTCGCCGCTCCTTGCGCTCGCCGCCGCGCCCGGCTGGACCCGAAATGAATCACGTGCGGAACACGACGCGGCGGATGCGCGGAGCTGGCCGGTATTTTCCTGCGGCGATCGGAATGTCCCGCGACGCGGCGTCGCGGGAACGGCCGGCAACGAGGGCGTCGCAGCCACGGCTCGCGCAGGTCCGGCTCGCCAGCGCGATCGCGTTGCGCTCTGGTGTTGCGATGACTGAACTCGCCACTTGGATCCGCGAGAGCGACGAGCCGCTCTTCGCGCAATTTTCCTCGCGCCATCCGGAAATCCGCGTGGCCAACGCGCGGCGCGGCCCGGTGGATCTCGCCACGGCGGGCGGCGTGATGATCACCGGCGGGCCGGACATCGCCGCGCAATTTCACCACGAGCCGCCGCGCGATCCCGCGCTCATCTTCGACGCCGAGCCGGAGCGCGATGCATGGGAATTTGCGGCCGTGCACCACGCCGTCGAACGGCGGCTGCCGATCCTGTGCATCTGCAAGGGCGTGCAGGTGCTCAATGTCGCGCTCGGCGGCACGCTGCATCTCGACATCCGCGGGCACGATCTGCCCGAAATGAAATCCGCGAACGTGCAGCCGCTGCGTCATGCGAGCGGCGTGCGGCATGTTTTCGCAAAGGTGAACAGCTCGCATCATCAGGCGCTCGATCGCGTGGCGGATGCGCTCGAAGTCGAGGCCTGGCACGCGGGCGACGGGATCATCGAGCAGGTGCGGCTGAGCGATTATCCGTGGGGCGTGGGCGTCCAGTACCACCCGGAGCGCGATATGGGGTATGCGAGTTTGTTCGAAGACTTTTTCGGGCAGCTCGCGCCATCGAAAAGTGACCATGAGCGCCCATCCACACGAGCTGACGATTCGCTGCGGCTATGAGTTCCAGTACTCCGCCGCGACCCACACGCCGGCGATTCTGAACGCGCAGCCCCGGCTCGATCCGTGGCAGCGGATGGAAAAGGAGCAGATGAGTTTCTCCCCGCACATCTCCGCGGAATCGTACGAAGACCCGCACGGCAACAGCGTGAAGCGCTTCGTGCTGCCGCCGGGGAACACGACAATCCGCCACGATGTTTTCATCATCGTCCCGCCGACGACCGATGACCACTGGCTCATCGATCAGCTCGTCCCGGTCCGCGCATCGCGCGCATCAACCTCGCGTGCGGGCTCGACGCGGTGGACGGCGCGTTCTCCACGCTCTTCGGCCCGGCGAGCCTCGTCGGCTTCAATGTGTGGGCGTACCAGATCGATCCCGCCGAGGTGAATCTCGGCGATCCCATCGACATGGCCAAACGCCTCGACGGCACGCCCGGAGCTGCGCTACCCGCCGCGCGTCTCGCTGCCCGCGGCCGACCACGCGGGCCCGGTCATTTCGCTTGCTTGAGCAGAAAATCCACGATCGGTTTCGGGTCCGGAAGCGAGTGCGGGTGGTGGTTCACGCCTGGCTTCACGATGACTTCGATCGTCCCGCCGGCCGCGCGAAATTTCTCCGCGAACGGCTTCGTGTTTTCATCGAACGGCACGACATCGTCCGCGTCGCCGACGACCGCGATGATCGGGATGTGCGCCTTCGCGAGCGCCTCGGCGCTGTCGAGCGGATTGCCCGCAAAGCTCTTCGCGGTGTCCTCGGTGAGCCCGTAAATTTCGAGCGCCTGCTTCCAGCACGCGGAGCTCCCTTTGCCCTTGCCCTTGCCGCCCGGCCACGAGCGGAGATCGAGCACCGGCGCATCGAGGTAAAGTGCCGCCGTTTGCGCCGGATGCGCCGCCGCAAAATTCACCGCGTAAAGTCCGCCGCGGCTGAAGCCCTCAAGCACCGCGCGCGGCGAAAGCCCAAACTCGCGCACCGCGTGCGCGTGGAATTTTT